>CAYOBS010000218.1:0-6618 GCA_964402305.1 uncultured Planctomycetaceae bacterium
ATGTTTCTTGTCAAAAAAACAAGATGTTACAGGTTTGCAGTGCAGAGAAGAAAAGCACCAGACCAGAAAGGATGAACGCTGATGAACACTGATAATGTTCTGCAACCAGTAACGCCGGTGACACAACGTAAAGGTTGGTGGGGCCGGAACTGGAAATGGTTCGTGCCGACCGGCTGCCTGACCATGTTGGCTCTTGTTGCCGGGGTAATCTTCCTGCTGCTCTCGCTGATCTTCGGCATGATGAAGTCGTCCGACGCCTACAAGCAGGCGATGGTGAAGGTCCGCGCGAGCACAGCCGTCTCAGCCGCCCTCGGCACGCCCATCAAGGAAGGTTACTTCACAAGCGGCAGCGTCAACGTGAGCGGCTCTTCAGGAAGAGCCGAGTTGGCGATCCCGATCTCGGGGCCAAAGGGCAGCGGCACGGTCTACGTCGAAGCCGCCAAGTCCATGGGGCAGTGGTCGTTCGAGAGACTCGTGGTCGCGATTTACGACACGAATGAGCGGATTGATCTGCTGGAGGGCGGTAGTCAGTAGCCGGTAGCCGGTAGCCGGCGCAAGTCGCCGTCACGGCCGGCGGCCGCTGGTGTCCGATAATTCAAAACGGTCGGGTGCCGACAATGGAAATCCGCAATCCGCAATCCGAAATCCGCAATCCGTCCCGGCGCGCCGGGACAATCCGCAATCGGTTCACGGCCTTCGTCGCCGGCCTCCGGGCATGTATCGCCTGCGGAGGGCGTTCAGCGTGGGGTGGTGGGGCTTGAAGGGAACTTCCGGCGGCGTGGGCACGGGCAGGGCGTGGGATTCGGCGAAGGGGGTCTGCTGGAGCTTGAGGTTGTAGGCCAGCGGCATCAGCGTGGCGAGGTTCACCACGTCCAGGGCGTTGTATGCCAGCAGCGTGTCCAGGGCGCGCTTGTTGCCCCGGAGGTAATCCTGCCACAGAATCACCGCGAAGTAGCCGTCCAGGTTCGCCAGGCCCTCGCGGTCCAGGCCGAGCTGGATTTCGCAGCCCTTAAGCCCGCCGCGAAAGCCCAGGCCCCCCAGCACGAAGCGAAGGTCGATGTGCGCCTGGTCCAGCGGGCAGCCAAGCTCGGCCCGCACCTGCGGCACGTCGAAGCTCTTGCCGTTGTACGTCACCAGTAGGCGGTAGTCGGCCACGTCGCGGGCGAAGTCCGCCAGGTTCTGCCCGTGGACGTAATGGCGCAACGTCAGCCCGTCGTAGAGGACGATCGTGGTAATGTGGTCGTTGCCGCGCCCGAGGCCCGTCGTCTCGATGTCGAAATACGCCACCGCCCCGTCGAAGTGCGGGAACATCCGCCAGTGATGACGCGACGCGAGCCGCCGCTGGAAATACTCCAACCGCCCGGCCAGGAGGTTCTCGACCGACTCATCCAGCTCGCTCAGCAGCAGCTCGGCCTTGGCCGGGGCAAGTGGCAGCCGCTCGGCCGCGAGTGCATCCCGCCACGTGCTTATGCCGCACGCCCACAGCTCGCGCTCAACCTGCAAGCCGATCGTCGGAACGTGACAGAACGTGTTCTCCAACATGCCGTCGATTCTATCAGGACACGTGCAATTTGCGGAAGGATTTTGAGAAGGGCCTGCCGCGCCTCACCTGGCCCTGGCGCCGGCCGGCGCCCGCCGCGGGCCGGACATGGCGGCGGAGAGCATCTGCTCGAATTCGTCGCGGTCATAGCCGCGGGCCAGGACGCGGCGCACCATCTGGCCGTCCTTGAAGATGATCACCGCCGGGTACGCGTTGACGCCGCAGATCTCGCGGAGGTCAGTCATAAACGCGGAGATTTTCACGAAGCCGGCCCTGTCGCCCCAGGCCTGCGAGATGCTCGTCAGCGTCGGGGCTTCCACCACGCAGGCAATGCAGCCGATGTTGTAGAACACCACCATCACAGGCCGGGGCGCATCCAGGACCCTCGCCTGGAACTGGTCCTTGGATTCCACCTCAACAAACCTGCCGCCCGGCGCGCAGCCAATGCACATGGCCGAGAACGCCAGCACAACCCCCGCCGCCATCCTCGCCGCCGTGGGCGCCGCCGTGTCTGCCTTCATTTTCATGGCCGCATATTCTGCCCGACGCGGTCACGCAAAGATAGGCCCGGCGCGGTTCTGGAAAGTAACACAGGGATTACAGCCGAACATTGCACCCACGGCACAGACGTGGGAAAAACCGATGTTCGTCCACCTGATGCGCCCAAGGCGCTAAACGGCTGATATGGCGTCTTTGGTCTCTCGCCCCTCCTTCTGAAGGGCTTCCAGCGAGTCCGTAAGGCGTCCCAGTTCGTGCTCGAGCCGGCCCAGGGCTTCGGCGGCCCGGGGCCAGTCGGCGGCCTGGGCGGCTTCGGAGAGTTTCTCGGCCTCGGCGCAGGCGGAGTCGGCCCCGAAGAGGGCGACCGAGCCTCGAATGCGGTGCGTGGCCTTTCGCAGCGATTCAGCCGCGTGGGCGTCCAGGGCGCATCTCATGTTGGCCCGCATGGTCGGCAGGTCGTCGGTAAATAGTTTGCCCAGGCGGTTGAGCATGGCCATGCTGCCGCCGGCGAAGTTGATGGCCCTTGCCATGTCGAGCGGTTCGGCCTGCCCGGCGGCCTGGCCTGGCGCGTCGGCGGTTTCGTCCGGGCCGGCGCCGGCGGGGTCCCGCGGCGATGCGGCTTGACCTTCAGGCTCGCCGTGCTGCCGCGGCTGGCCTTGGGCCCCCCAGGGAGGCTGGCTGTCGCCGTTGGGCCGGCGCTGGGCTTCGGTGACGTGGAGGCGGGTCGCTTCCTCGATCACCGACAGCAGCACCTCGGCCTGGACCGGCTTGCTGACGTAGGCGTCCATGCCCGCCTGGAGGCACTTTTCGCGTGCCTCGGCCATCGCGTCGGCGGTCATCGCGATAATGGGAATATGTCTGCCCGTGCCTTCCTCGGCCGCACGAATGGCCCTGGTGGCGGCCAGGCCGTCCATCTCGGGCATCTGCACGTCCATCAGGATAAGGTCGAACTCCCTGGCCGCGAGCAGCTCCAGGGCGTCCCGGCCGTTGCAGGCGCAGTGGACCTCGTGGCCTAACCGCTCAAGCAGCATCCTGCCGTGCTCCTGGTTTACCTCGTTGTCGTCGGCCAGGAGGATGCGAAGCCGGCGGAGGTTCTCGCGAAGCCAGTGCCGCGTGATAAGCCGCCTGCCGGCAGGGTCGCCGAAGGTCGCCGCGATCGCCCGCAGCAGCGCCGCCGGGTCGACCGGCTTGGGAAGGTACGCGCGAATGTCAAGCTCCCGGCAGCGGTCGCTGTCGCCGCGTATCCCGGCCGCAAATACCATCAGCACCACTTCGGCCTGGCCCGGCAACTGACGTATCCGCTTTGCCAACTCGAAGCCATCCATGTCGCCCAGGCATGCGTCCAGGATCACAAGCTGGTAGCCTTTGCCCTCGAGCGAGGACCGGCGAAGCTCACTCAGCGCCTCGGAGCCGCCTCGCAGGTGAATGGCCTTCATCTGCCACGTCGTCAGCAGGTGCGAGAGCCTCACGCCGTTGGCCTCGTCGAGGTCGACGACCATCACCCTCATGCCCGCCATCGCCTTCATCGAGGCCGCGCCGTACTCGGCCGAGGCCTTGTCAAGCAGCCCGAGCTTGACGTCGAAGAAGAACCGGCTGCCCTTGCCCGGCTCGCTCTGGACGCCAAGCCGGCCTGTCATCATCTCCACGAGCTGCGCGGAGATGGCCAGGCCCAGGCCCGTGCCGCCGTACTTGCGGCTGGTCGCGCCGTCGGCCTGCTCGAAGGCATCGAATATCTTCGCCTGCCTGTCCGGCGGGATGCCGATGCCCGTGTCGCGGACCTCGATCTCCAGCCGGACGCTGTCGGGCGACTCCTGGGCGACCTTCACGCCGACGGTTACCGATCCCTGCCTGGTGAACTTCATCGCGTTGCCGACGAGGTTCGTGACGATCTGCCTCAGCCGCCCGGGGTCGCCGATGACCATGCTCGGCACCGACGGGTCCATCCGGAGCGAAAGCTCGATCCCCTCGGCCCGTGCCCGCGGGCCGAACGGCTCGACCGTGTCCTCCAGGCAATCGCGGAGGTTGAACGGCACGACCGTGAGCCTGAACTTGCCGGCCTCGATCTTGGATATGTCGAGAATGTCGTTGATGACCGTCATCAGCGAGTCGGCCGATCGCTTGGCCAGGTCCAGGCAGCGTCGCTGCCGGGTCGTCAAGTCGGACTCCAGCACCAGTTCGGTCATCCCGAGTATGCCGTGCATGGGCGTGCGTATTTCGTGGCTCATCTTCGCCAGGAAGTCGCTCTTGGCCATGCTGGCGGCCTCGGCGGCGCTGCGGCGCTGCTCGGCCAGTTCGGTGTGTGCCTTCTCGCTGCGATACGACAGGTAGCCCGTGGCGAAATATAACAGCGACAGCGCCCCGATCAGCGCATAGATCACGCGTTTGTGCGAGTTAAGAGGCACGGATATGCCCGACTTGCTGGAGCCGATGGCCAGGCCGTAGCGGCTCTCGCCGAGGATGAACGGCACGAACGTGACGATCAGCCCGGCCTGCTTGTCGGCCCGGCCCGAGACCTCCATCACCTCCGCCAGGCCGCGCCGGACGCACTTGTCGCCGGCCTCCACCTTCACCTGTGCCTCCAGACGCAGCGATTCCTCATCGCCGGGCGCGATCTGCCCCCGGCCGCGATATATGACGTGCCCGTCAGGCCCGATCACCCAGCACTTGCTTCGCTTGGCGTCGTCGGACCGCGACAGGCATTGGGCAAGCAGGTTCGGCAGGCTCACCTCGCCGCCAACCACCCCGGCCAGTTTGCCGCCCGAACGAATCGGCACGAGGACCTGAACCAGGCTGCCGCTCGAGTTGTGGCCAAACCACGCCTCATCGGCCCCATCGCCCTGGGCGGAGAAGAACTTCGCCGGCACCGGCCAGTTGGCGCGGTCGGGCGTCCGGCCGGCCGGGACGCAGTACAGCACCTGCCCGTTGGCGTCGGCAACGAACACCGTGCGCGACACATCCCTGTACGTTTCGTAGCTGGCCTGGACCACCTGCCGCGTGCGGGGGTTCAGCAGCCTCGTCTCCGGGTACGCGCTTGCCAGCCGGAGGTTCTTGGTCACCTCCGAAAAGCCGCGCTGGATCGAGTCGGAAATGGTGCCGGCAGCCTGGGACTGGTACTGCTCGAAGTTGCCGACCATGTCCCGCTCGAACTTGCCTTGATGCCACCTCAGCAGCAAGGCGAACCCGCCCGCGGCCAGGGCGGCAAGCAGCACGGGACGAAGCGTGCGGAGACCGGTCTTGAGGAGCTTCCAGGTCCCCCTGCGCGAGAGACCTCCCTGGCCTGCAACGACTCTGACGCGATGCGGCATGGGCTAAAACCTCCCAGTGCGGCACCTATCACCCTTGCAGTCAGTATCGGCAAACCAAGGGGGGGATATTATCAGTGACTGACATTTTTATCTGGCTGTGCTTAAGTATGTCCTTTTCAAGGTGATACCATTGTTTGACCGCCTGGAGTTCATTGCGGATTGCGGATTGCGGATTGCGGATTGCCTCGGCCAAGGCTTTTGGGAGAAGGAAATCCGTCCCGGCGCGCCGGGACAATCCGCAATCCGCAATAAAGACTCGCGATTCGGCAAAACGACATCGGAGTCGAATCATACATTCGCTCGTGCCAGAAACTCAGGTCGCTTACTATTATCACCGCGCGGGATTTTCTCTTGCCTCGCAGCTGCCTGGGGCTGCTGCTATGACGTTCTTTTCGGGACACGGGCTATCGTGGGAGAGTTCCACGCGGTTTCGGCCGGCGTTCTTGGCTCGGTAGAGGGCCTCGTCGGCCTGGCGGATGAGGGTTTCGGGCGAGTCGGCGTTGTCGGCGTCGGCAACGCCGAAGCTGGCGGTGGTGGTGACGGTGTCAGCCCCGGCGCTTACCCGGACGCCCTCGACGGCCTGGCGGCACCGTTCGGCGAGCTTTGCGGCTCCGTCGGCATGCTCGTCGACGACGATGGCGAACTCCTCTCCGCCGTAGCGGACCGACAGGTCGTTCTGTCGGCACTGGCCGGTAATGGCGCGGGCAACTTCCTGCAGGACCTTGTCGCCGATGGTGTGGCCGTGGGTGTCGTTGATCCGCTTGAAGTGGTCCACGTCGCCCATAATGAACGACAGGCTTCCGCCATGGCGCTGGATGCGTGCCCATTCCTGCCCCAGCCGCTCCACCAGCCCGCGCCTGTTGGCCAGGCCCGTCAGCGGGTCGATCCTGGCGTACTCGATCAGCAGGTCCTGCATGTGCTTGGTCCGCAGGGCCGCGTTGACACGGGCGCGAAGCTCGAATGCGTCGAACGGCTTGGCCACGAAGTCAACGGCACCGATGTCCAGGCCCTTGACCTTGTCCTCGGCCCCGCCGGAGCCGGACAGGAAGATGACCGGGATCATGCACAGTTCGCCGTCGGCTTTGAGGGACCGGCAGACGTCGAAGCCCGACACGTCCGGCATTTCGACGTCCAGCAGGATAAGGTCCGGTATCTCCCGACGGGCTATTGCAAGCCCGCTGCGGCCTCCATCGGCGCAGATGAGCTCCAGCCCCTCTTCGCCCAGCCGGACCTTGGCCAGGGCCAACGCCTCGGGATTGTCGTCAATAATCAGGA
>CAYOBS010000219.1:0-6614 GCA_964402305.1 uncultured Planctomycetaceae bacterium
CGAACAGGAACTGATGCCGGAGGTTGTAGCCGATGAACTCCCGAAGGGACCACGGGCTCCTTGGCGCCAGGCCCATGAGCGTCTGCTGGTAGATGATTCGCCCCTTCGTGACGCGGTAGAAGCGGTACTCCAGAAGCCAGTTGACGATCATCGCCGCGACGAAGGGCGCCATCAGCAGGGCTTCTCCCACCAGTGGCACGTGCCGCAGGCCCAGGCCCTTCATTACCCACTGCCCGTAGCCCAGCAGCACCAGGCCCGCCAGGCCGGCGACCAGCCAGGCGTTGGCCGCCATCGACAGGATGTTGTGGCGGGCGAAGGCGGCGCGCATCGGCTGGCCCCCGGCCGGCATTGCCCGCAGGCTCAGCGCGCTGCGAAGGGAGCCGATTGCCACGGACCCGGCCAGGTACGCCGCCAGCGCCAGAAAGACGAATCGCCCGCCCGCGGCGATCGGGCGCATCTCAGCCAGCGTGCCGGCCGTTATGAACGCTATTAGCACCACTACGTACATGAGACATCTCATTCTAACGCCTGTGCGCGCGAAAGTGAATTGCCGGCGGGATCACCGGATGTATCACGATCCGCCTGACGCCCAGGCGCATTACAAAAATTTCACTTCCCGTCGGGCCGGGAAATTGGTCATATTATAGCCTGCCCGGCAAACCTGGCCGCGAAGGTCGCGGTGATCCGCAGGACGCTTCCGGGCGCTGCTCCCGATCGGGGCAAGGGGGGCAGGCAAGTTGTCATCAACAAGAAAGCCCCTGGAGAAAGTCGCAATGAAGAAACTAACGTGGTTTGTCAGTGCTCTGGCGGCAGCGATTTTGGCCTGCGCGCCCGCGATGGCCCAGGACAACGGCCAAGCCAAGCCGAAGCCCGAGAAGGCCAATAAGGTGGAGAAGGGCGAAAAGCCCGACAAGGACAAGGCCGCGGGCCCCAAGGGCGAGTACGCCATCATGGCATCCGTGCTGGGCATGGACGACGCCCAGAAGGCCAAGCTCGCCGAGGCATTGGAGGCCAACAAGGCCGCTGAGCAACAGTGGAAGCAAGGCGAGAGCGGCCAGAAAATGGAGGAGCTTTCCAAGGCTGCCGCCGAGGCTAAAAAGGCCGGCGACAAGGAGAAGGTCAAGAAGATCGCCGAGGAGATCAAGGCCCTCAAGGAATCCCGCGTCAAGCTCGAAGAGGCCAACAAGCAGCGAATCCTGGCCGTGCTGACTGACGAGCAGAAGACCCGCTATGCCGCCTTCAAGCTCGATCGGCAGGTCTTGCAACGATTCGGCAAGAGGATCGAACTGACGGAAGATCAGCAGAAGCAGATAAAGGACCTCTGCGCCGAGGCCGTCAAGACCCGCCCGGCCGGCGAAGACCCCAAGGCCGCCACCGGGGCCGACAAGAAGCTCATGAGCGAAATCGAGCAGAAGGTCCTCACCGACGCCCAGCGCGAGGCCCTCAAGAAGCCCGTCGAGAAGCCCGCCAAGGGCGACAAGGTTGAGAAGGCAACTGGCGGCGAAAAGCCCGCCACGGAGCCAAAGCCCAAAGAGCCCAAGGCCAAAGGCGACAATGCCGAGGGCGGCAACTGACCGCTGACCTGGCGGATGTGATGTGTCAGACAACGGCTGGAATTGCCGTAGACCTCCTGGTGTGTAGCAGGTCACGGCTTCAGCCGTGGTGAAAAGCATCCTCCCTTCACACCTCGTCAGGGCGATTTTTTGCGGCCGGGCGGGCAATGCCGTCGCGGCGAGGTTGGCGATGAACAGGAAGAAGTGCATCCAGATCGCCCGCTCGGCCATGGCCGGGCGAAGAGCCCATCCCCAGCGCGAGCGTGGCTACACGTTCCATCACGGGCTTCGCACGGCCAGGATGGCGCTTAAGTTGCACGAGCAGATATCCAGGCCGCTGGAGGTGTCGGAGTCGCTGCTGTTCGTGGCGGCGCTGTTCCACGACGTCGGCAAGGGCTACGAGCCGCACAACCGCTCCGGCGCCGCCGCCGTCAAGCGCCTTCTGGCCGGGCAACTTGCCCCCGACGAGATCAAGGCCGCCGGGCGGGTCATCCGCGAGCACAACCTCCGCAGGAACAGCCGGCGTTGCTGGACGGCCTCGAAGATCGTCCAGGACGCTGACCTGCTGGACCACTTCGGCGCCCACGGCGTCTGGCTGTGCCTGCACTACAGCGCGACCCACGGCCGGAGTGACGAACAGACGCTGCAATTCTACAACGGGCCGGAATACCAGGCGTCCCTGGCCAAGGCGCGAAAGGCGCTCAATTTCCAGGTAAGCCGGCTGGCGTTCGACGGCCGCGTGGCGATCGAGCGCCGGTTCATGGACCGCCTGGCAGCCGAGGCGGGGGGAGATCTTTGAGGCTGCGGCGGCCCGCCGTCGGCGCGGAGACGCCCTGTCGGCAAGCCCGGAGCGATTCTGGATAACCTCGCGCGTTTATGCCGCCAGCGCGGGAGTCATACGCATTCCGGTTCGTTCTCGCGCCTTGTGGCGGGCACGGCGCAGGGGACTGGCTTCCCGGCGGGATGCCTGTCCCCGGTGTTGGTCGATGGACATTCGGACAGCGGGGACGAGTGCAGGGGACTGGCTCCGAAGCGGCATGCTTCTCGCCGCGAAGGTGCCAGTCCCCTATGGTGCCAGTCCCCTCCCCCCGCCCCTCGCCGGACAGAACTTCATGTCCGCACGAGAATCAATTGGAATGCGTGTCATTGCTTGCCGTCGTACAGTTCCACTTCGTAGATCCGCGCCAAGTTGCCCGGGGCCGCGGAGATAACCAGGCGGAGCCTGTTCGCGGTGACGGGGGCGAACCTGGCGGACCAGTCGATCTTCTCATTGCCGGCAGCGGCCGTGCCGGGCACATCCTTCCAGCCCTCGCCGTCCGGCGTCTGGAAGACGAAATCCATGTTGCACTCGCCGACGGTAGCTCCGTGGTTCCAGCCGCTGACGACGCGAGCGGCCGCGATTGTCCGAGGGGCGTCCCACGTGAAGATCACGGTGGCGGGCAGTTTGCCGTCGCTGACCCATCGGCCGGCGTTTGTGGAGATGTCTATCTTGCCGTCATTGATGTTGGCGGCGGGGTAATTCCCGCCGGCGTGGCAGCCGGACACGGCCGCCGTCGCGGCGCGTGCTACGTTGGCCCCGGCCGAGGCGAGCCAGTCCGGCGGCGAGAGCTTGACCGGCCCGGCGGCGGGAGCCTTGGCGGCCTTGGCGGGCTTTGACGGCTGGTTCGTAACGGGCGGCAGCTTGCCGACGCCCTTGGTCATCATGGCCTTGAGCTGCGAAAGGAAATCCGTGTACACGCCTCGCGGGGTGGTGTTGTAGTCCTTGCAGATCGCCGCCGCCATGCCCACGACCTCGCCCATCATGCCGCACGTCCGCATCACCCGGACCGTGCCGAGGGCCTCATGCGTGACGGAGATGTCCCGCCCGGCCATGAAGAGGTTCTCGACGTTCTTCGAGTACAGGCAGCGATAGGGAATCCAGTACGGGGTCTTGAACCGCGTGAACTCCGCCTTCGAGATGAACTCGTCGCCCTCGAAGCCCTTGTCGTAGCGTTTGTCGGGCAGGTGCAGGTCGATGGACCACGTGCACGGCACGCAGGCGTCGGGCCATTGCCTGCCCGTCATCACGTCGTCTTTGGTCAGCAACACGTCGCCGACGATGCGGCGGCTCTCGCGGGGCCCGGCGATGTACGCGGCCCAGTTGAGCTTGTGATTGGGATAAAGCTTGTCGGTGTTCTTCAGGGCGTCCCAGGCGCCGTACATGGCCCGGAGGTTGTTGTCGCGGATGTGCTCGCCCTCGACAATCGGGTCGCGGTAGAAGCCGCTCTCCCAGAACCACTGCCCAAGCCTGTCGAAGCTGCCCTGGTCGGGCTTGCCCTTCTCCGGTTTATCGGGGGCGGGCCGGCCGGGGAAGGGCTTGTCCGACAGGTCCACCGCCCACGGGCAGCGCGGGAACGACACCGGCTTGCCGGTATCGGCGGCGTTCCAGAGGTTGCTGCGGCCCATGTGGCCCTTTTCGGTCATCTGGAACTCCGCCTTGGCCAGCGCGGCGATCACGCCGTGGCCCGTGCAGTCGGCCGCATACTTGCACGCCAGGCGGATGCGTTTGCCCGTGGCGATGTCCTCCGCGATGACGGCGGCGATTTTGCCCCCGGCCATCTCCACCCCGTTGCCGCGATGGTTCAGCAGCAGGGTGATGTTCTTCTCCTGGCGGACCAGGGCGATCCGGCGGTCGTCCTCATAGATCTTCGCCGTGTTTGAGGGCCCGCCGTGGGCACGGACCTTGTGGTCGAGTTCGCGGATGATGTCGCCGATCCGCGGGTAGGGCTCGAAGTTGGTCTGGCCGTTGAGCCACACGCGGACCTCGGAGCTGTTGTTGCCTCCCAGCACTGGGCGGTCCTGGACGAGCGCGACCTTGAGGCCCAGGCGTGAGGCCGACAATGCCGCGGCCGTGCCGGCGATCCCGCCGCCGACCACGACAAGGTCATACTCGCCGCCGTCGGCGGGCTTTTCGGGCAGGCCCAGGACCTTCGGCCGCCACGCTTCGAGGGCGTCGTGGTCCTCCGGCGGGGCAAAGCCGGCCTCGCTGGAGAAACACACCGCGTCGCACCGGCCCTCGAAGCCCGTCAGGTCCTTCAGCGCGATGGCGACCTGCTTCTTGTCGATATCGACAACCCCGCCGTCCTGCCAGTGCCAGTCCTTGCCCTTCGTGCCAAACGTCACGTCGAGCGGCTTGCCGTCCACGACGAGCTTGAACAGCCCGGCCGTGCCGGGCGCCTTGGACATCCACACCCAATCCCGCGTCCGCACCCACACGTGGTATTTCCCAGCCGACGGGAACGCGACGGTGGTCACGGCGTCCTTGACCGGCTCGCCCAGGCCGTGAGCCAGCAGATAAGGCGAGCCCATCTGGTCCATGAACTGCTGGTCGATCACCCATCCGCCGGTGTCGGCGAACGCCTCCGCCTCGACCAGCACGGTATCCGCCGAAGCCCGCCCGGCGGAGGATGAGAGAAACAAGGCGGCCAGCATGGCAGCCGCCACAATGATGGTTATCAGATTGGCGTTCATGGCAATTCCTTTCTCAGCTTCAGTATTGTACACGCCTATCCTACCAACCCGGTTGCACCATATCGAGACCGGGGCAAGAGACCGGCGGGAGCAAGAGACCGGGCAAAAGGCTGGAGCAGCATTTCGCAACCCCTCCCCCTCCAGGGGGAGGTCGGCCCGAAGGGCCGGGTGGGGGTGCGAGCCCCTCCAGGGGGAGGTCGGCCCGAAGGGCCGGGTGGGGGTGCTCCCCTCAACCCCCATTCCCCTCCGCCAGGCAGACCTCAGCTATTGCCCTTACCACATCCGTCAAATGGTTGATCACCCTGTCGTTGCTGAATCGAATCACTCGCAGCCCAGATTGCTCAAGGAACTCTTGCCTCTGACGATCCAGGATTTCCTGCCCGCGATGGCTTCGGCCGTCGATTTCGATGACCAGGTTGGCCGCCGGGCAGTAGAAGTCAACCACATAGGGTCCGATCGGGTGCTGTCGCCTGAACTGGAGTCCAGCCAGGCGGTGGCTGCGAAGCTTGCCCCAAAGCAATCGCTCCGGAATCGTCATTTCCTGCCGCAGTTGTCGGCCTCGCCCGATCATGTGCTCTGAGGGCAGCGGTCGCTTGCGGCTGATCATTGGGGCTTCCTCTTTTTCGAGTATCGAAAGCACGGGGGGTTCGGTCACCCCCACCCGGCCCTTCGGGCCGACCTCCCCCTGGAGGGGGAGGGGTCGCGAGGCGCACAAGACCGAACCTCATGCCAGAACACGGCTCAGTTCAGAACCACGTCTCTCCCGCATCTCTTCGCTCATACCACTTGCCGCTCCCAACGGCAATGCTGATAGTGTAGGATGGCCGGGCGGTTGAGGCAATCATCATCGAGACGCGGCGGAGGTCCAAGGCTATGCACATCCAGGCCGGACGGCACAAGGGGCGGGCGCTGCTGGGCCCGCCGGCAGGCAGCATGACCAGGCCGATAACCGGCCTGGCCAAGAAGTCGCTGTTCGACACGCTGGCGGACTGGATGCCGGAGGCGGTCGTGGTGGACCTGTACTGCGGCACCGGGTCGATGGGGCTCGAGGCCCTGTCGCGCGGGGCGCGGCGCGTGGCCTTCGGCGAGATGGACCGGCGCGTCCTGGATCGGCTGCGGCGGAACATCGAGGCAATCGGCGTTGGCGATTCTTCCATAATCTGGCCGGGCGACGTGACGCGGGGCCTGGCCCGGCGGCTTGACGAACTGGGTGAGAAGATCGACCTGGCGTTTGTTGACCCGCCCTATGCCGACCTGCGAGAATGGGATTGGTCTGCCGCGGAGGCAGCGCTGTTTGGCCCGCTGGCGGCCCACCTGGCGCCCAACGGCGTGGTGGTTCTCAGAATGCCCGACGACGCGGCCGGACCCCGCGGCGCCGGCGAACCGTTCACAATCGCCGGCCTGGTGTGCCGGCGGGAGAAACGCTTCGGCAACATGGTCCTGGCCCTGATGGCGAGACAAGAGGAGTGCCAGTGAACAGCAGTCGTCGAAGGCAGTGCCCTTTGGAGTGCGGCGGCAGAGCCGCGAAGCGGCGCCGACGCCGCTTTCGAT
>CAYOBS010000220.1:0-5355 GCA_964402305.1 uncultured Planctomycetaceae bacterium
AGTAGGAAGTAGGGAGTAGGAAGTAGGAAGTAGGAAGTAGGAAGTAGGAAGTAGGAAGTAAGAAGGAAGCAAGAAGCAAGAAGCAGGTAGTGGAAAACAGACACAGAAGCCCAGGGACCCCTTAGGGGCAGGTAGCAATCCCAGGGAGTCGAAGCGTGTGATTGCGAATGACATTGGATCTTGAGAAATATCGAGTCCGTCTTGACCGGATGGAGCTGCTTGGCTGCCGCGGATCGGTGGTGAAGGTGTCAGGGATTGCCGTCGAGTCCAAGGGTCCTTCGGTGGGAATCGGGCAGTTGTGCGAGATTCGCCTGGCCGACGGGCGGCGGGTGCCGGCTGAGGTCGTCGCCTTCCACGGCGAGAACCGCATCCTGCTTCCGCTTGAAGGCATCGATGGGATATCCCCGGGCGATTCCGTGACGAGGCACCCGTCGCCGGACCACATGATGCTCGGTCCGGACATCCTTGGGCGGGTAATCGACGGCATGGGCAGGCCGATCGACGGGCGCGGCCCGATCATCGGCCCGGACCGCCGGCTGCTGAGCAGCCCATCCCCGCCGCCGCTGAGCAGACCTCGGATCACCGAGCCGCTTGCATTCGGCGTTCGCGCGTTTGACGGGCTGCTCACCTGCGGGCGCGGCCAGCGGCTGGGCATCTTCTCCGGCAGCGGCGTCGGCAAGAGCACGCTGCTGGGCGAGATCGCCCGCTCCAGCGACGCCGACGTGAACGTGCTGGCGCTGGTCGGCGAGCGCGGGCGCGAGGTCCGGGCCTTCCTGGATGAATCCCTCGGGCCAAAGGGCCTGGCCCGCAGCGTAGTCGCGGTCGCCACCTCCGACGCCTCGGCCATTCAGCGCGTGCGAGTGGCGTTCACCGCCACGACCATCGCGGAGTACTTCCGCGACCGGGGCAAGGACGTGCTGTTCATGATGGACTCGCTGACGCGCTTCGCGCAGGCCCAGCGCGAAATCGGCCTGGCCGCGGGCGAGCCGCCCGCGTCCAAAGGCTACTGTCCGAGCGTCTTTACGCTGCTGCCCAAGCTCACCGAACGCCTCGGCTGTAGCGAGCGGGGCAGCATCACGGGCATCTACACGATACTCGTCGAGGGCGACGACATGTCCGACCCCGTCGCCGACAGCGTGCGGAGCCTGCTGGACGGGCACGTCGTGCTCTCACGCAAGCTGGCGGAGATGGGTCATTACCCGGCGGTGGACATTCTCCAGAGTGTCAGCAGACTCATGGACTCAATCGTCAGCCCCGCCCATGCCCTGGCGGCCAGGCGGATGCGGGCGGCATACTCCACGCACCGCATGGCCGAGGACCTGATCAACATCGGCGCGTACGCCGCGGGCAGCAACCCGAAGATCGACAAAGCCATCGCGATGATCGACAAGATCAACGCCTTCCTGATCCAGCCGTCCGGCAGCAGGTCGAGCTTCGAGCAGACCTGCAAACAGCTCGTCGAGGTGGCAAAACCGTGGGACTTCCTTGGCGAGAACCCCTTCCGGTGCGAGTCTGACGAGGTGGCTTTATGAAGCGGTTCGTCTGGTCATTGCAGCGGTACCTGGACGTTGTCCGGCAGCGAGAGAGCGTGCTTCGCGCCGAGGTGCTCGCCGCGGCCAGGCAGGTCGCCGCACAGCGCCGCGCGATCCTCCGGCGGGCAGAGGCCCTGGCTGCGATGCTCCGCGGGATCTCAGCCGAGCCGGCAGAGGCCCGTCTGCCGGACCAGCAGCTCGTGATGGGCTGCTCCGCCGTTGAGCGCCGCGCCATGGAGGCGCTGGAAGCGGAGCTTTCCCGGCTGGAGGCCCGGCGGCAGGAACTGCTTGCCAGGCTGAGGGACATCCGCGCCCGGCGCGAGACACTGGAGAAGCTTCGCCAGGCGGCGCTGGCCGATTACCTTCGCCAGGCGGCGGCAGCCGAGCAGAAACAACATGACGAGACCTCGCGGATAGCCTTCGTTCGCAACGCCGCCCGCGGGCCGGCGGATTGCAGGAGCATTACGGCATGAGCAAGAAAAAGATCATCATCGTGGCGGCGCTGGCGGTCGTGAGTTTCGCCATTGCCATGGGCGCGTCGTTTCTGCTGTCGGCAGGTCCCCCCAAAAAGGCGCCGAGCCGGCAGGCGGTCGCTGGCGGCCCGGACGCCAACGAAGCCCCGCCGGTCAAGCTGAGCCTCCAGGAGCGGAACCTCGACGAGCTGGTCCGCAACCTTCGCCAGCGCATAGCCGACTGCCGGGCCCAGACCCAGCAGCTCAACGAGCGGGAAAAGCAGATCCGCATCGTGCAGGACCAGCTCACGCGCCAGGCTCAGGAGCTGGAGGACCTGCGAATCAAGGCGGCGACGGCCCTGGCGGCGCTTCGGCAGGAAAAGGCCGCCATGGAGGCCGAGAGGGTGAAGATCGAGGTGGAGGATCGGACCAACCTCAAGAAGACGGCCGCCATCTACGAGAAGATGGACCCCGTCGCCGGCGGGAAGATCCTTTCGGACATGTGCGGCCAGAACAACGAGGACGCCGTGGTGCGGATCATTTACTACATGTCCGAGCGCGGCGCGGCCAAGACGATCGAGTCGTTCGAGGACAAGAAGTTGGCGGCCCGGCTGTGCGACAAGATCAAACGCGTGCGCGAGCAGGTGCAGACGGTGCAGTAGAAAGGGCTGAGCCATGGACGTGGCAACGGCGTTCGGGATGCTATTCGGGCCGGCTTGCGTGGTCTGGTCGATCATGTCCTCGCCGGCCCGGCTGTTCGGAAAGCAGACCGGACCACGAGTTCGATTTCCGCAAAATCAAGTACCCTACGCCCGATGACGATACCATGGACGACGTAGATCGCTCGCGAATCATCAACATGCAGGAGGAATGGTGCGGGAGAGTCGGACTGGACAGGCCGGCCGACTCGATCATTCTCGCCATTACAGGAATTGGGGTAAACCGTGGCTGACAAAGAAGACAACCAGGCGGCAGAGGCAATCATCGGATCGTCAAAGTCGCACGCAAAGACGCCCTCGGGTTCGGGCGGCATCATCTGGCTTGCGGTACTGGTCGCGGTGGCGGCCATATGCGCCGCCGGCGGCTTATACATCGGACACGCCATCAAGTCCGCGGAGGCATCCGAGCCGCAAGGGCCCGCCACTGCCGCTGCCGCGGCGCCGCCGACCGCGCCGGACGTCTCGGGCGAGTACCGCTACTTCGACATGGAACCGATAACCATCAATCTGGACGAGCCCCGGCTGGCACGGTACGTCCGGGCGGCCATCACGCTGGCATTCGACGCCAAGAACGAGTCGGATGTGCGCAGCCAGGTTGACAAGCGCCTGCCGGAACTCAAGAACTGGCTGGCGGTGTACCTCGCCGGGCGGACGCTCGACGAGGTCCGCGGCACGCAGAGCCTCAACCGCGTCCGCCGCGAAATCTGCGACGCGTTCAACGAGCAGATCTGGCCCCAGCAGCCCCCGCGCATCCACCACGTGCTGCTTAAGGAGTTCGCGGTGCAATGATATCCCACCGGGATGACATGATGGCTGGGCCGGTCGGGCGGCTAATGAAGGTCGCCCAACGCCGTATGCCGCGCGCCGAGACGCCAAAGGCCGCGGACTACCCCTTCGACCGCCCCAACCGTTTCACCCGCGCCCAGCTTGCCAGGCTGGATGAATTCGCCGCCCACGCCGCCCAGGCCGTGGGCCAACTCGCGCGACAGATGCTCCAGACGCCCGTGACATTCACGCCCACGCGGTGGCAGCAGCACTACGCCCGGCCGCTGCGGCAGATGCGGCGCCAAAGCCTGATGCACGTCGCGGGGATATCGCTCGATGGCGGCCCGGCCGTCGGACTCATCGGCCTGTCGGCGGCGACGGCTTGCCAGTGGCTGGCCCGGCTGCTCGGCGGCTGCCAGTCGGCCGAGGCCGGCCAAGACGACGCTCGGCAGCTATCGGACCTTGAGCGCGACCTGCTGCTGGACATCGCCGCGGGCGTGGTCGAGGCCGTGCGGAAAGCGGCTGGCGCGTTCGGCGGGCAGGCGTTTCAGGCAACCCGTCAGTTGGGCTCCTGGCCGGAGGCGCTGAAAGCCGAGGACGCCGCGGAGTACTGCCTGCTCGAGTTCGATACCGCCCCCGGCGCCCCCGGCCAACTGGCGATCCTGCTGACCGGACAGACAGTGGCCATCCTGGCCGGCGAGGCCCCGCCCGCCCCGCCCGGCAAGGCAGCCAAGGGCGCAAAGCCGCCCATGCTGGGCTACGTCGAGCAGATGCCCGTCGAGGCCAGGGCGATGCTCTCGGCCTCGCTGACCGTTCGCGAGGTAATGGCCCTTGCACCCGGCGACGTGGTCGTGCTGGACCAGCGCACGGACGATCCGATCGAACTGGAAGTGGATGGCCGGGCTGTCCTTCGAGGCCACCTGGCCAGGCAGCAGGAGCAATTCGCCCTCCAATTCGCCGATCTCTGTTCCGAAAAGAAGGTAATAGGTAGTAGGTAAACCATTCGACATCAAGGACGATATCGATGAGCCAGATTGAACAACAGCCCGCCGCCGAAAACGCCGTGGATCCCGCCGAGCAGACCGCGCCCGCCGAGCAGACCGAGCAGACCGCGCCCGCCGCGCAGACCGCGCAGACCGCGCCCGCCGCGCAGACCGCGCAGACCCAGCCGACCGAACCCGCCGCCTCCGGCAGCATCCAGGTGCAGGAAGCGGACCTGCCCGAAGTGGAGGAAGCCCGCCAAGGCCCCGGCGGCGGACAGATCGACATCCTGCTGGACAGCCCGATGTCTGTCTCCGTGTGCCTGGGCAATGCCCGCCCGGCCGTGCGCGAACTGCTGGAGATGGGCCCCGGCTCGGTGCTCCGGCTGGACCGTCAGGTGGGCGAGCCAATCGACCTGTACCTTCGCGGCATTCGCTTCGCCACCGGCCACCTTGTCGTGGTGGACGACCACCTGGGGGTGCGGATAAATGAGATCCTCGCCACCGGCCAGGACTCTCAGGGCGCCGACGGTGACTACAACGTGACTTGACTAGACAATTGTATCCATAACAGACTTATGCAAAACAGGTTACATTGATTATCAGTGAAACATGCCTGTTTGTCGCATGTTGTTCCATAACAATTTAATTTGCCTGGTTTTATGAAAAACACGCCAGGCCGAAGTTGCGTAGTGGTAGGGACGCTGACTATGTGCTTAAGCCACCGCCTTTGGCGGTGAGATCTGTAGAGCTTTGGAGTGTTCCGGCGTTCCGTCGTTGGCGATTAAGCCCCGCCCCGTTTCTTTTTATCAACAATTTGGATTTTAGATTTGGCGACGACACGCGAAACCGCAAGCGGTTACCTGGTGCGCGAACAAGCGGTTGCGTGGTGCGCGAACAAGCGGTT
>CAYOBS010000220.1:5455-6587 GCA_964402305.1 uncultured Planctomycetaceae bacterium
CGCGTTAGATAACCGCGTTAGATAACCGCGTTAGATAACCGCGTTAGATAACCGCTTGCGGTTTCGCGCGATGTTCGTTTACCATCGCTCCATGGTTATCGCACATCACCTGATCTGGACCGCATACGGATGGTGGTTACCTAACGATCCGCGGGGAAGCACATCGCACCGCATACGTCAGAACGTCGTTACCTCTCTGGGCGAGATCCACCACGGGCGAAAGACCGTCCAACCCGCGGGATGGGAAATCCGCGCGTTCTACAACAAGGCTCCGTCCGTACTGAAACACGCCTTGATTACGATCTCTCCGGACGAGCGTGAGATCATCGCCGCGAGCTTCGCCGAGACCATCGCGGCTCGCAAATACACCTGCTACGCCTGCGCCATCATGGGCGACCACGTCCACATGCTTATTCGAAAGCACCGCGACACGGCTGAGCAGATGATCGCCAAACTGCAAACGTCCTCTCGTGACGCACTTCGCCGTCATGGGTCCAGACCGTCCGACCACCCCGTCTGGGGCGGACCGGGGTGGAAGGTCTTCCAGGACCACCCCGATGACATTCGCCGAACGATCCCCTACATCGAGGACAACCCCGTCAAGATGCGAATGCCCCGCCAGCAGTGGGCGTTCATCAAGGATTACGACGGTTGGCCCCTGCACGAAGGACACAACTCCAACTCACCCTACGCAAAACGACAACAAGGAGAACCGTTCAAGAAAAAGTGAACCCCAACGAACCCCAACGAACACGAACAGAACGCACACATACGCTTGTTTGCGCGTCACGCAACTGCTTTCCCCTTTTCCCCCAGGCCCGTTCACGGGCCTTTGACCCGCCCCTTCCGGGGCGGGGTACTTGGGGTGACGTTTGCTCCGCCCCCTGCCCGCTGTTTTCCCCCACCCCCGGCCAGGTGGTGTATGCTTTTTCGACGCCGCGCCTGATTTTTCCCCGCGAGGCGGCGCTTAGGCCGCCGGAATCCCCCTGAATTGGGCAAGTATCCGTTTGGCATGGTTTATGCATCCGTACGGACATGAGTCCTTCTATGGCATACGCCATGCGCGGCCGGCGGTCGGGGCTGCTACTGCTGGTGGGAGCATTGCTCCTGCTGGCGATGTGCCTGCAACTGG
>CAYOBS010000221.1:0-6541 GCA_964402305.1 uncultured Planctomycetaceae bacterium
CCCCCAGCTTACCCGCAAGGGGCTTTGGACGGGTAGCTCATTTTAGAGGCGCCGGGGCCGTGATGTGGCCTATTGAACGCGGGGGGAAGGTTCGGTTATGCTCGGGGGACGTCCAGGCCGGCGCGTCGGGCGACAGGTGCGCAGCCGGGCCGGCCTTGGACCGGTAATTCTGAAAGGACCATTCGATGAAGCACATCACGAGACGCGGCGTATTGAAGGGCATGGCGGCTGGGGCGGCGGTGGCGGTTCCCCTGCTGGGCGGCAGCCGGGCAAGCGCGGACGAGAAGGCCGGCGAACTGCCGGTATGGAAGAACGAGGACTTCTACAAGGACGGCAAGTTCGACCCCGAGGCCGCCAAGAAGGCCTACTACACGCTGATGGAGTTCCACAAGTTCCCCATCATGCCCGTGCTCAAGACCGACCAGTTCTGGACGGCGGAATTCGGTATCGGCAAATTTACCGAAGTGGGCATGGCCGGCATCTTCTACATCAACGACAAGCGGGATGATTACCTGCTTCACGACATCTGGCTGCTGCCCGGACAGATGATCCCCGAGCACTGCCACGTGAAGATCGAGGGCGTCGCGCCGAAGATGGAGGCCTGGCTGGTCCGTCACGGCATGGCGTGGATGTACTCGGTCGGTGAGCCCAACGAAGGCGACGAGGACCGCATCCCGCCGTCGCACCGCAAGATCGCCGTCGCCCGCAGCGCGAAAAAGACCATGCCGGGCGAGGTTGTCAAGCTCGAGGTGGCCGAGCAGAAACACTTCATGCTCGCCGGGCCCCAGGGCGCGATCGTCACGGAAGTGGCGACCTACCACGACGGAGCCGGCCTGCGATTCACCCACACTGGCGCGAAGCTATAATCCGGCTGCCGTAGTCCACGGCGGGAGATTTGCCGAATAGTTAGTAGAGGCCGCAGAGGTGATATTCTTATCTCCTCTGCGGCCTCTGCGTTCTCTGCGATGAACTTCTCGCTTCACTACTTTTTCGCCGGCTTTTTCGCCGGCACCACCTCGACCAGGCCGACGTCGACGAACTGCCCGCCACTGGTCTGTTTGCAGTACACTGCCAGGGTGTTCTTGCCCGCCTTCAGAGAGGCCAGGGCCTTGGGGCTGATGGCGGCCTCGTAGTATTCGCTGACGAAGCCGACCTCCCTGGCGGCGCGAATCCCGTTGATGTAGATATCGGCATCCTCGTCGTGGTGCAGGCGAATCTGGAGGTCGGCGGGCAACTTGGCCGGCAACTCGAACGTGCGGCGCAGCCAGATGTCCGACGTGTCCCACTTGGTTCCGACAACCGCGCCGGGCGTGCCGTCGGTGCCGAACCCGCCCTTGCCGACTTTCCATGACGAATCGTCGAAGTCCGGCTTGGACCAGTCATCGGCGGGCTTTTCGGCGGTGTACTTCCACTCGACCGGCGTCTGCTCGCTGGTCGCCGCGACGGGCTTTATTTGTGGCAGCGGGGGGAACTCGCCGCGATTGGCGGCCGCCATCTTCTCCGCGTCGGCCTTGATCACCTCGCGGTCGTACGTCATCAGGCCGTTGACCTCGCCCTCGCAGTCGGTGGTCTGCGTGTAAACTGCCGCCGAGAGTCCAGGGGCGTCCTTGAGCCTGTAGACGCCCCGCAGCAGATTGACGTACTTGGCCGTGAGTTGGTCGCGGTCGGCCATGTTCGCATAGCCCCAGTTCTCGGTCTGCCAGAGATGTCCCTTGAGGGGCAGGCCGAGGCCCCCGAACTCGCCGAGCACGGCGGCCCTGCTTTCCTCGGGCCTGGGGCTGCCCGGTCCGGGGTAGCTGTG
Source organism: uncultured Planctomycetaceae bacterium (assembly GCA_964402305.1). Classification (GTDB taxonomy): domain Bacteria; phylum Planctomycetota; class Phycisphaerae; order SM23-33; family SM23-33; genus JAUWQU01. Next base: position 1,802 of record CAYOBS010000221.1, read on the forward strand.
CATGTCGATCACGTCGCCGCACTTGTGGTCCGACCAGCCGCTGGCGTTGTCGATCAGCCGCGAGGGGTCCAGTTTGTGGACAAGGTCCACCAGTGCCTTCGTGTCGGCGGCGTCGCCCTGGCCCCAGCCCTCGTTTATGACCACCCACATGATGATGCTGGGGTGGTTGCCCATGCCTTGGACAAGCCGCGTAAGCTCCTGCCGGAACTGCGGACGGTCCTTTGTGGTTTCGCCGGCGGGCATGTCCTGCCAGACCAGCAGCCCGAGCTTGTCGGCCCAGTAGTACCACCGATCCGACTCGACCTTCACGTGCTTGCGCGCCATGTTGAAGCCGAGCTTCCGCGTGGCCTCGATGTCGTAGCGAAGGGCCTCGTCGGTGGGGGCCAGGTATATCCCATCCGGCCAGAATCCCTGGTCCAGCGGGCCGATCTGGAAGATGAACTTGTTGTTGAGCATCATGCGGGTAACGCCCTTTTCATCCTTGCCCAGCGAGGTCTTCCGCATTCCGAAGTAGCTCGTGACGGCGTCGATCTGCTTGCCCTGTTCGGAGAGCGTCACCTGGAGATCGTAGAGGTGCGGCGAGTCCGGCGACCATAGCTTGGCGTTGGGGACCGGCAGCTTGATTGTCTTGCTGGCCTTGCCGGTGGCGGAGGCGACTTGCTTGCCGGCGTCGAGGGCCTTGAGCGTAACGTCGGCCGGGCCGCCCTTGCCGCGGGCGTCCACGGTGACGTTCAGGCATCCGGCGTCGATGTCCGGCACCAGCGAGAGCGACTCGATGCTTCGCAGGCCCACCGGCTCCAGCCAGACCGTCTGCCATATGCCCGTTGCGGGGGTGTACATGATCCCGCCGGGGTGCAGCACCTGCTTGCCGTGCGGCTGGGGGCCTTTGTCGGTGGGGTCGAAGACGCCGACGATCAACTCGTTCTCGCCGTCCTTCAGCGAGTCGGTGATGTCGTAACTGAAGGCGTCGTACCCGCCGCGGTGCGTGCCGAGGGCCTTGCCGTTGACGTACACGGCCGCCTCCCAGTCCACCGCGCCGAAGTTCAGCAACACCCGCCGGCCCTTCCATTCGGCGGGCACCTTGAACGTGCGGCGATACCACAGCCGCTCGAAATGCTTGCCCACGCCGCTCAGGGCCGACTCGACCGGGAACGGCACGAGTATCTCGCCGGCGAGCGCCTTGCCGATGGGGGCCGGCTGGTTTGCCTCGGCCGGGGCGTACTGCCACAGGCCGTTGAGGTTCATCCAGTCCTTGCGGACCAACTGCGGGCGGGGATACTCGGGATGCACCCGCCCGGGCGAGACATCCTTCGCCCAGCGGGAGACGATGCGCCCCTCGACGCACTTCCATTGGGCCTGTGCCCCGGCCGCGACCGCCAGGACCGTAACAAGCGCAGCCAACACCAGAATTGTCGTTCGATGCGTTCGATACACGAGCAGGTCTCCTTTGCTAGAAGAAGGTAGTAGGTAATAGGTAGTAGGGATCAGGCGACAGCCCTCGTCCTCGTTCTCGTCCTCGTCCTCGGCTTTTCATGTTTTCGGGTGAGCCGAAGGTCCATGTTCGACTGCGATGAATCATCAGCTTGTTACTTGCCGTTCGGCGCCGCCTTGGCGGGCGCCGCGGCGCCGGCCTTGGCGGGGTCCTCGGGCACCCAGACAGCCATCGGGCCTGGCTGGCGGTGGTCCCATGCGTAGTAGGGGACGGCGAGGACCTCGATTTCGGCCGGCTTGGCGTCGCCGGCCGGGATGGTCTTGGCGCCGGCCTTGATGACCGTCACTCCGCCGAGTGTGTCCTTGCGGAACTCGCTGGTCATCGTTGCGTCGGCGGGCAGGTGGAACTTATCGACCGCGCCGCCGTTGTCGACGCCCTCGAAGCAGTAGACGACCGGCCCGCGCTGAATCGCGACGCGCCCGACGTCGTCGGCCACGCTCGGGTGTGCATGCACGCGGCGGATGGGCATTGGCATGTTCAGTTCGACGGTGTCGCCGGCCTTCCACGCCCGGTGCAGGCGGGCGTAGCCCTTGACCATCTCGGCGTCCGCGATGGCTTCGCCATTGACCTTGATCGTGGGCCTGACCTGCTCGGCGGGCAGAGGCACGGGCTGATAGAGAGCATCCTTGGCGGCTTCGGCGGTCGTCCATTCGGGAATGCGGAGCATCACGTCGAACTCGCCGGCGCTGCTGGTCGGGTTGAACGTGATCTTGACGTGCCCGTCCCACGGATAGTCGGTCACCGTGTACAGGGCGACCGCGCCTTTGGCGAGCTTGATCACGCCTCTGCCCTTGGCGTAGAGGTTCACGTACACGGCCGAGGGGCTCACGGCGTACACGTAGCCCGGCACCGACGGGATGAACCGCACGACGTTGGTCGGGCAGCACGCGCAGCCGAAGAACGCCTGGCGGTGATGCTTGCCGTCGCTGGCCAGCGGGTTGACGTAGAAGAACTTCTCCCCGCCGAGGTCCACGCCCGCCAGCACGCCGTTGTAGGCCGTCCGCTCGAACGTGTCGGCGTACCTGGCGTCGGCGTGAAGCAGGTTCATGCGGTGGTTCCACAGGCACATGCCGATTGACGCGCACGTCTCGCCGTAGGCGGTGTCGTTGGGAAGCTGGTAGTTGGCGCTGAACGCCTCGCCATGCCTGGTCGAGCCGATCGCGCCGGTTATGTACATCTTCCGCTCGACCGTGTTGACCCAAAGCCGGTCCAGGGCCTTGACGTACGCCTCGTCGCCCGTCGCGGCCGCAACGTCCGCCATGCCGGAATAAAGGTACATCGCACGCACGGCGTGGCCGGTCGGCTCGGACTGCTCGATCACGGGCTCGTGGTCCTGGTTGTACGCGCCGCTGATCTTCGGGCGCTTTTCCGAAACCCGCCCGCGGATGTCGATGAAGAACTTCGCCAGGTCCAGGTACTTGCGCTCGCCGGTGGCCTGGCTGAGCTTGACCAGCGCCAGTTCGATCTCCTCGTGGCCGGGAACGCCGTGGCGCTTGTCCGGGCCGAAGATGCTCGCGATGTAGTCGGCGTAGCGGATGGCCACGTCCAGCAGCGTCCGCTTGCCGGTGGCTCGCCAGTGCGCCACGGCCGCCTCGAACAGGTGCCCGGCACAGTAAAGCTCATGCTTCGTCGGCAGATCCGTCCAGCGATTGCCCGGCTCCTTGAGCGTGTAGTACGTGTTGAGATAGCCGTCGGGCTGCTGGGCGGCGGCGATCCAGGCGATCACCTCGTCGGTCTGCTTGTCGAGGTCGGCATCGCCGTGCGCCTGGAGCGAATAGCCGGCGCCCTCGAGCACCTTGTAGACGTCCGAGTCGTTGAAGTATATGCCCTCGAACTCGCCCTCCATGAGCTTGCCGGCCTTGGCGAAGTTGGAGAACCGCCCGGTCTGGCGGCACCACTTGAAGTTGTGCGGCAGCGAGCGCGTTCGGCCGGTCTCGATGCGCGGAGCCCAGAACTCATCGCGAATCTGCACGTCGGTGAACGGCACGGCCTTGAGGGTGAGCAACCCGGCCCCCGCGGCCGGCGGGCTGGCAGCCCACGTCAAGGCTGCCGCGGCGAGAACCGTCAGAGCCAACAGCGATAGGCGAAGTGTCATGGTTGGGAGTCCTTCCTTGTTATTTGTCTTTTTCCTTCTGCATCTGCGCCGCCGCAGGTTTCTTGTCTTCCTTTGCGGGCTTTTCCGATGGCATTTTCACGTCGGCCCATTTTTCCGCTATCGCCCCGCCGCCGGCGGAAAGGAGCTTCTTCAGCGCCGCCTCGGCCTCGCTGGGCTTGGCGCCGTTGGGCGCGCCTCGCGTCCAGTACGCGATGCGGCCGTCGATATCGATTACCACCGTCCCGGCCTGGAACCCGCCATAGGCATTGAGGTAGTCGCCCTCGATCGAGTCCAGAAGGATTGGTATGGTCAGCTTCAGGTCCTTCATGCACTTGTCGGCCGCGATCACCCGCTCATCCATTGTCTTGGGCTGGGTGATGCCCTTGTCGCCGAACCTCTTGAGCTGCTCCCTCGCCCGCTGCTCGTCGGCCTGACCCTTTTCCGGGCTTGGATGCGCTTCGCGAATGTATACCAGGAAGAACTGCGCCTTGTCCTTGTACGCCTTGTACAAGGTTTCCACCGCGGGAACTTCGCGGCGGAAAGGGGGTCACGTATAGCTCGATGAGAATATGACGATCGGCGCCTTGCCCTTGTAGTCCGACAGCTTGACCTTCCGGGCGCCGATCGTGCCGACCTGCTGGCCGTTGGCGTCCGCCGCGAACGTCAGCGGATATAGCGCAACGTCAGGCGCCGCCTGGCCCGGATCGAGCGTCACAGCCCCCGGCCGGGAGTCCGCGCGGGCCTTTTGTCTGGCGCCTGAATTGTCGCGCGCGGCCGGCTCTGCCGCCCACGAAGCCGCCGAGGCCAGCAACCCCGCCGCGATCGACAGCGCCGCCGCTCGCCAAGTGATTCCGCCGTATCTCATGGGTTACGTCTCCTTAGCCAAGAGGAAGATGTTCATTCCTTGAACAATTCTCCCGTCCGCCGGGTGTTTGTCAATTCCCAAAACTCTCGGCATCCGTTGAAGGCGCCGCCATGAGCGATAGCCTTTGGAGTGCGGCGGCAGAGTCCCGGCGCGCCGGGACGGCGACGCCGCTTTCGCTCGAACCGTGGCGAACTTCTGCGCACAGTCGCGAGCGAAAGCGGTGTCGGCGTCCCGACTTTACGTCGGGACTCTGCCACCGCACTCCAAAGGGCAAGCCTTTGCCGAGAC
>CAYOBS010000222.1:0-6523 GCA_964402305.1 uncultured Planctomycetaceae bacterium
TTTCTCGATTGCCTCGATCGTTTCTTCCCGGGTGAGCGGGTTGAGGAAGATAACGTGGAACATGCGCTCCGAGTAGGTTCTCGCCTCTACCAACTTAGGGAAGAGCGTGGGCAGCCCCGTCAGAGCCAGCATGAACGGTATGTTTTTCCGCTGTATCGACTGAAATACGTCCAACAAAAGCGAGAGAGGATACTGATCTTTGCTTGCGTGGTCCGCGAGGTTTTGCGCCTCATCATAAGCAAAAATGATACCTCGCTTCCCAAGGCGTTGAAGGTACACCCAGACCATCTCCAGGACAGCCTTGAGCTTGTCGGCAACGAGGCCGGGTGTAGCGTCGTATAATGCGCTCAAAAACGCATAATCTAGTGTCTTTGCTGTATGCTCTTTCGCGGGCTTGAAGCCGGGCCTGTCGCGTTCTTCCACGCCCACAACAACCGAGGAGGTGACAACTGCAAGATCGGTGAGTAAGCGAATCGCCAGATTCAACTCGCTGATACTGGTGCTTTCGGATAGGTCCGTACCAGCCCATAGCCAGCCGGAACGAATCGCCATCGGCTTGAAGGTTTCCAAGAGAACTGTTTTGCCCAAGCCTCGCAGTCCCGTGAGGATCAAGTTCTGCAAGATAACGCTTTGCTCAAGCAACTTGGCAAACTCCCCCATCTCGTTTTCGCGCCCAGCTAGATACGGCGGCATGTGGCCCGCTCCCGGCCTGAACGGATTTGCAAACTTCTGTTTGTTTGGTGCCTCTGCCATGTTTGTCTCCTGTGGCTGAATTTACCTTACAATATAAGTTTAACATAGCGGAATCTGGAAATCAAGTAAAAATAACACACCGCAATAAAATTAGTTATAATAGTTAATTTAGTCTTGCCTATAACTGCGTCTTGGTATGACGGCAGCACGAACCAACTGACCAAAGCCAAGCGGATATTGCTCTACTGGATTCAAACTTCCCACTAGCGAATCCCAATCCGCATATATTATAGCTAGACAATTTGGCATGTCAAATGATTTCTACAAAACTTTTTTATTTCAGTTTTCTTGTATTTCGCTTGTCATAGCGAAGGCAAGAAAATATAATTGGTTTAGGAACGGATGCCTATTCAGGAGATTGGCCATGAGCTTGGGTTCCATTATTCGAAGCAGGCGGGATGAGCTGGGGTTGACCCAGGAAATCGTCGCCGCGCAGGTGAGCATTTCCAAGCCGTATCTGTCGAACATCGAGACCGGGCGGGCCAAGAACCCCCCTTCCGACGGCGTGTTGCGGTCGTTGGAGCGGGCGCTGAGCTTTCGGCCGGGCGAACTGGTCAGGCTGGCGCACCTGGTTCGCACGCCTGCGGACGTGCGCGAGAAGTACGAGCTCTACGAGGCCGAGGTCCACAAGCTGCGCGGCGTTCTGCGCGACCTGAATCGCGACTCGGCCGAGGAGGTCGAAACCGGCGACTTCGAAGGTCCCGCGGCCTCCGATGGCCGGGGCGAGATGGGCATATCCATTGGCGGGGTCGTGCCGGTCATCAACAGCGTCGCGGCGGGCTACCCGCGCCACTTCACCGACCTGGATTACCCGCCCGGCGTCGCGGAGGAATACATCCGCTGCCCGGACGTTCACGATCCGCAGGCGTTCGCGGCGCGAGTGGTGGGCGATTCGATGGAGCCGGACTACCGCGAGCGCGACATCGTGGTCTATTCGCCGAACACGCCCGCCCGCAGCGGCGACGATTGTTTCGTGCGCTTCGAGGAAGGCGAGGGCACGACGTTCAAGAGGATCTACCATGACAACGAGGAGTCGATCCGCCTTCAGCCCCTGAACCAGGCCTACCCGGCGCAGGTGGTCCCACGCGAGAAGATAACGGGCCTCTGGCCGGCCATCCTGCGGATACACCGCATCCGCGAGGCATAGCGGTGTTCGGTAGCCGGTAGCCCGTAGCCCGTAACAGGCAACTCACCGCCCCGAGTCGCCGTGGCGACCGGTGATACAGGCGGAGCTGTCCGATAATTCCATTTGGTGAGTGCAGTGGTTAGCGGAATCCCTGCGCCGGGACTGAGAGAACCACGGCACCAGAGCATTCCGGCGTAGCTACTCGACGACCATCACGGAGTTCAGCGTCCCGTAAGGATTCAGAGCCCAGGCGCTGTTGTCGGGGTCCACAATCCAGTTGCCGTCGATGATGAACTTGTACTCGTGGCTGCCGGGGGCGGCCTCTACGTTGGCGGCGAACGAGCCGTCCTTCTGCTTCTTCATTCGCACGGGCTTCCAATCGCTGAACGAGCCGGCCACCGCGACGTTCCTGGCCCCGCTGTCGGCCCGAATGGATAACCGAACCGCGCCTGTCTTTTGCCCTTTTCCGTACATTACACTTCTCCTTCCCGGGCTCACCGAGCCGCGCCCCAGATGCGCCGACCCGTTAACCCGACAGAACACTTATACACGCGCCGGCACCAAATCAGAAGCTCGCAATCGCGATTTTGCACGAATTCATTTCCTTTTCATTTCCTTTTCGTACAATTCGTGCAATTCCTGGCCCTGTGTTCCTGCCCCCTGCAACCCCCCTGCAACCCCCCTGCAACGCAACCGGCCCTGCAATCAGACGTTGGGGCTCAGCAGCGTCAGCTTGCCCGCCTTTACGCCCCGGGTGGAAACGATCGCGTCGGCGACGCGCCGCAACTGCTGGGCCGGACCACGCATCAGGACAACCTCCAGGCAGTTGTGGCCGTCCAGGTGTACGTGCTGGCTGCACAGGATGCAGCGGTGGTCCTTGTGCTGGATCTCGGTGACTTCCTGCGCCAGGTCCCGGGCGGCGTGGTCGAATATCACGCTCACCACCGCCACCATCGTGGCCTTGGGATCCTGCCACTCCTGCTCGATCAGCGCCGCGCGGATCAAGTCCCGCATCGCCTCGGAGCGGTTGGTGTACCCCCGGCTGGCCATCCAGGCGTCGAACTTCTCCAGCAGGTCAACGTCGATCGCCAGCGCCGTGCGCGTCAGTTGGCCCATGTTCGCAGTCCTCGAATCGTCCGGCCGAAGCTTCGAATCGTCTAGTCGAATCCTTTGGCCAATCCAACAACGTGCCGTGTACGCTCCAAGACGATACCCGCCCGTGAATGTCAAGGCAAGCCCCCGCCGCAAGGAGCCCCGCCGGAAGAGCTCAAGCCCGCTACCGTGGATTGGCAAGCATAATCCGTATGGTGTCCCCGGATTTGCAATAACTATCCGACGAGCGGCGTGGGCGCATCGTGGCACGGGCATCTTGCCCGCGAGTCGCAGGGCCGTCTCGGCCCTGCCGTGGCTGGGCAAGCCCACGGATCCCACGGGCAAGATGCCCGTGGTACTCATGGGCAAGATGCCCATGCTACGTTTTCACGCACGCGCGGACATGACGGCCAGCGCCAACCCCGCCGAGTCCCGGCGCGCCGGGATCGCCAAGCAGTGGCTCTGGACGCTGGACCCGGTGGGCAACTGGGCGGGCTTCAAGTCCAGCAGCGCGACGACCCAGCCGTGGGACCTTGACCAGGCCCGCCTGCACAACAAGACCAACGAGATCGAGGACACCGTCAACCAGACCCCGAATGCCATCTCCGGCACGCCCGACTGGGTGGATCCCGCCTACGACCTGGCCGGGAACATGATCTCCGGCCCGCAGCCGCGATACGAGACCCTGGACGCTCGGGCTCTTCGATTTCTTCGTGGCGGGCGAATTCCAGGGAGTCGGGGGCAGCTTTGCAGGTCAGCCGCGGCCGGCGCCGGCATCGCGGCGGAGATAGTCCACCTCCAGAGCCTCCGTCCCGGCCGGGCCAGGCCAGGCCCACGCACCGGCTACCCTCCTTCGCCAAGGCTTCGGAGGGCTGCGCCAGCTACCGACTCCTGACCACTACTGCTTGAGTTCCCTGATCTTGATGTTGCGGAAGCAGGCCGGCGCGCCGGCGTGCTTGCCTTGCAGGCCGATGCGGCCCCGCAGGGGCAGTTCGGCTTTGGGCTTGCTCAGCCAGTCCGGGATCTTGCTGCCGTCGGGATTGGTCTTGGCCGAGGTCCACTTGGCCATGTCCATGACGGCGACTTGCTCGCCGTTGAGCGTTACGCTGATGATCTTGCCCTTGCAGGTGACCGTCATGCGGTTCCACTCGCCGGGCTTCTTGACCATGCTCTTGATCGGGGCGACGTGCCCCAAAATCGCCCCGCAATGCCAACCGGCATCGCTCTTGGCCGAGTCGGCTGCGAAGTCGTCGGCGATCTGAACCTCGACGGAGTTGGGGACCCAGTTGTTGGCATCGCTGCAATGGACGATCACGCCGCTGTCGGCGCCGGGGGCGGTCTTGAACTCCAGGTCCAGGATGAAGTCCGTGTAAAGTTTCTTCGTCCAGATGTTCTTGTCCTCGGTCGCCGTCAGCGAGTCGCCCTCGTATGCCCATACGCCCTTGGAATACCACGCGTTGGACAAGTCGTAGTCGAAGAGATAATCCCAGCCCTTGTCTTGCGGCGCTGCCTTGGTGGCGGGGGCCGCGGGCTTGGTGGCCGGGGCCGCGGGCTTGGCGGGCGGGGCCTTGGCCTGCCCGGCCTTCACCAATGGCCGATCCGGATAGATCGCGGTCACTGTCTCAGTCCTCGACGCTTGAGAGCTTTCCCGCCAACTGTACAGGACCTCGCTCTCTTTCGCGACGCCTCTGCTCATAACTCCAGGAGTGTGAAGCAGATCGACCTGGGTCACCTCCCCATTTCGCGCGGGCAGGCTGATGGCGAATACGGCGAGGCTTTCCGGCTTCTTGGGGTCATCATTCGGCGACAACCCGTCCTTAATCAGATAGGTCGTCACCTTCTTGCCCTGCGTCACACGGAGACACGTGTTGCAGGTGGAATCCCCAAAGCCCGCCCCCCGGGCTCTTGATCTGTTGCCGGGATATGAGACATCGAAGGTCTCGATGCGTCCTGCCGTGTAGGGTCCGATCGGCGGATAGACTATGTTTGCCTCGCGAGTAACGAGGCTTGCAGAGGCAAGCACGCTTATGACCTCAATATCGTCCTCGATGGGAACGTTGGGCGAACCCCTTCTGCGAGCGGCTATGGAATATGATCCAGTCCCCTGGTCCCAAGCCATGTAGCTGCCCGCACGCTCATCCCATACCACCTGAGTCTTCTCGAGAGTATCGCGTATGCGGCTGACCGAGTAGTCGGAGAACTGTCTGTAGAGGTAGGGCTTTCCATCCCCCGCTCCGCCGCCATACATGGGATCCTTCTTGTAACTGCCGTTCTCCGAGGGTGATATGAAGGCACGTTTTATCAGGTCGAAGGCCCAGGTAGGGCCGACGTGCGGAAAATCGCTGCCACCCGGGGAAGAGATTCCATACATGTCCCCGACGTATGGATACTCCTTATGCCCGAACCAATGCGGCAGCCCAAACGCGTGCCCCAACTCGTGTGATAAAATGCCGTGTTGCCTCCCGTTGCCAACGCCGGCCAACCCTCCCCCCGTCCCACCGCTAGGAACACCGTAGATGTTCCCAAAATAGACCCTTTGCGTTCCACCCCAACCTCCTCCATTGGCTTCCCTGAGGGCTCCCCTCCAGTTTCCCGTAATGCCTTGTTCGCCATCGAACCCCATTCCCGTCTTCTTCTGGTACTCTTCTCTGCTGCCACAGAGCGTTGCAGGCTTCTCCCCTCGTGGCGGCATGACGAGTTTGTCAAAGACAATGTTGCGGACCCTGCGCAGTTCCAGTTCGGCCACGGGCAGCTTTGATCCCAGCTCTTCGAACCATCCATTGGGGTAGTCCGCCCCCTTCGCCCCGCCGAAGAAATGGAAGTCGAACATCGTCATTATCAGTCGCGTCGGAGCCCCGATGTTGAGGTTGCTGAGGACCTTGCGGTCAAGAAGCGCACCGCGTTTTTCCGGCGAAGAAGAATGTTCCCTCAGCTTGATCTCCATCTGCAACCCGGCCGCTATCCACTCCTTTGGGATGATCGCCGCGAAGGAGTCATCGTAGCTGTGCTTGATGAGAACGGTCTCGCCGGTTACAGGTCCGGGAAGCACCGCCGGACCTTTCAGCTTGAGATCAAGAGTCTTGGATTTGAGGCCCAACCGGACCAGCACATCAGGTGATGGCATGCCTTTCCTGCCGTCCACGTGAACCTTGACAAGCGCTTCCAGATCACCGACCAGTTTGAAGTAAGGGTTGTCCGGGGTTTGCACGTGATGCTGTGCGAAAAAGACATACGAGATCTTCGGCTTGGCGGCTGCTTCGCTGCCGGCACTGCGGGCTTCAGTTGTTGTTGCCAGGACGGCTGAGATCAGGAGCACGGCCGCGACCCGTGCCCTGTTGCCGGCGTCGCCGCGGGCAACGGACCCGAAGATGCGGACATCATGTGCCCCGTATCTGCGGGCGATTTCCAGGATGGCCTCGCGTTTGTCCTGTATGGCCTCTTTGGTAATCATGGCTCTATGATACCCGACGCGGCCGGCAATTCCGACGAACCTATTTCTCAAACTTCCCGGTTTTTTTTCGGCAGTTTTTCGGGGGAGGGAATGGCTTCAGC
>CAYOBS010000223.1:0-6494 GCA_964402305.1 uncultured Planctomycetaceae bacterium
AGGTCCAGGTGGCCGGGTTCGTCGTCAAGGAACTCAGCCCGGTGGTGAGCAACTTCCGCGCGTCGCGGTCGCTGTCGGATTACCTCGCGGCCGAGGGAATCACGGGCATCGCCGGCGTGGATACGCGGGCGCTGACGCGGCACATCCGCACGGTAGGGGCCCTGAACGGCGTGATCAGCACGGAACTGCTCGACGATGTCGAGCTGGTCCGCCGGGCCAGGGCGCTTCCGTCGATGAACGGCGCGGACTTCGTCAAGGACGTAATGCCGAAACAGCCCTACCACTGGTCGGATGGCTACGACAGCAGCTTCGCCCAGGCGCACCGCGACCACGGCAAGCGGGTCTTCCGCGTGGTGGCCGTGGACTGCGGCGCGAAGGTGAACATCCTGCGGAACCTCGTCGAGTGCGGCTGCGACGTGGACGTGGTGCCGGCCTCAGCGACGGCCCAGGAAATATTCGCCCACAAGCCGGAGGGCGTGTTCATCTCCAACGGCCCCGGCGACCCGGCCGCGGTTTCGTACACCATCGCGGCGCTCAAGGGCCTGATCGGCAAGGTGCCGATTTTCGGCATCTGCCTCGGCCACCAACTGCTGTGCCTGGCCCTGGGCGGCAGGACGTACAAGCTGAAGTTCGGCCATCGCGGCTGCAACCAGCCGGTGCGCAACAAGGCCACGGGCAAGGTGGAGATCACCAGCCAGAACCACGGTTTCGCGGCCGACGAGAAATCCCTGACGGCCACCGGCGCGACGGTCACGCACGTGAACCTCAACGACATGACCGTCGAGGGCTTCACGCACGCCGACAAGGCCCTCTTCAGCGTGCAGTACCACCCCGAGGCCTCACCCGGCCCGCACGACGCGACATACCTCTTCGACTGCTTCCGCTCGATGATGGAAAGCGGCTCGGCCCCGACGGCTGAGGAAATGCACGCCGCCCAGCATCGCCTAGCCACGGCGGGAAGGAAAGGCTAGGGATTGCGGATTGAGGAATGCGGATTGCGGATTGCGGATTGAGCGTGTGAATAAATTGAAACGTATGTTTTTCCAAAAAGTTCACGGGCCACAAATGCCCCAGGATCGACGATCTCGACCTCGGACGACATTGGGACCGGCCTTTTTCAGCACCGAAATCGGATGAATTCGATTTATTCACACGCTCAATCCGCAATCCGCAATCCGCAATCCGCAATAAAGACTCGCGATTCGGCAAAACGACATCGGAGTCGAATCAGACACTCGCTCGTGCCAGAAACTCAGGTCGCTCACGACTCCAGTGACGCCACACTCGCATCTTGACGTACCCGGCCCGGCTGGGGTATTCTCTCGCTTCAGGGCCGGCAGCGGCCCGGTATGATGCGCGGCACATGTCCGTTGGATCTCGTATGGATCAGTTCCCGAACATAGCGATCATCGGGCCAGGCAAGGTCGGCACGGCCATTGGGATACTGGCCGGCCGGGCGGAGTGGCCCGTGGTGGCGGTGGCCGGCGGCTCAGCCGGTGCGGCCGAGGCTGCCGCCGCTGCCATCGGCGAGTGCGCCAGCGCGTGCAGCGCAACCGACGCGGCCGGGGCGGGCGAGCTGGTCCTGATAACCGTGCCGGACGACCGGATCGCGGAAGTCTGCACGCAATTGTCCAGCCGGCAGGCATTCAGTCCCGGAACGATCGTCGCGCATTGCAGCGGGGCGCTTTCCAGCGAGGTTCTCTCGGCCGCCCGCGACGAATGCTGCTGCCTGATCGGCTCGATGCACCCGCTCCAGACGTTCCCGACCGTCGAGGCCGCCGTCCAGCGGCTGCCGGGTTCGTGGTGCTTCTGCGAGGGCGACGAGACGGCCGTAACGTGCCTGATGCGCCTTGCCGAGGCCATGGGGGCCAACGCGGCGCGAATAACGCCCGCCGGCAAGGTTATTTACCATGCCGCAGCCGTCATGGCGTGCAACTACCTCGTTACGCTCATGGACGCCGCGGCCAGGCTGGCACAGCAGGCCGGGCTGGACCATCAGACCTGGCTCTCAGCCGTCGAGCCTATCGCCCGGGCGACGGTGGAAAACATCTCAGCCACGGGGGCGGAAAAGGCGCTGACCGGCCCGGTCGCACGCGGCGACATACAGACCATCCGCCGGCATCTCGACGCCCTGGCCGGCGCCGATGAAGGCCTACGCCGGCTCTACGTCGCCTGCGGACGCCAAACCGTCGAACTGGCGCTGAGGGCCGGGAGTATCTCCGCCGAGGTCGCCGCGGAACTGACCGAGATGTTCCGCCGCTCCGCGCCCGGCGGGGGGTGAAGGGGAAAAAAGGAAAAAAGGGGTCAGGGGGAAAAAAGGGGGGAAAAGGTTCCTGACCCATTTTTTCCCCTGACCCCTTTTTTCCCTCCTCCGGCAAGGCTACGGAGGATGTGATGCCAAGAGAACCCGCCCCGCCTTTACTTCGGCTGGATCCGCCCTGCGTCGTTGACCAGTATCTGGAGGATGGCGGGGCGCTCTTTGAACGGGGCCTTGTCGGTTTGGCCGAACAGCGTGCTCCACCACTGGCCCTTGACATCCTTGAAAAGCATGTTGTGTCCGCCGTGTGGCACGGCCAGGTAGGCCTGGCCGTACGGGCCATAGATGCTCTCGGCGCTGGCGATCATGCAGTCGTAGGTCTGGCCGCCGTCGCGCTTGTTGAACGCGGCGCAGATCAGGTGGTATCGCCCATTGATCTTCGCCATGGCCGCGCCCTCGAAGCCGACGTCCTTTGCGTTGGACGGCTTGAGGAGTCTCGGCTCCTCAGCCAGGCCGGTCATGTCGTCCTTCATTCGCGCGATCATGCCGTTCTGCCAGATGAAATACACCTTGCCGTCGTCGTCCTGGAAAAGCGAGGCGTCGATCTCTCCCGTCAGAGGCCCATCCTTCTTGATGTCCTCGTAAGGCCCCTCCGGCTTGCCGGTCGTGCTGCGAAGAATCCCCGTGCCGCCGTAGTTCACGCAGTAGGCGAAGTAGAAGTTGCCCTTAACGTAGTGGACCTCCGGCGCCCAGATGGCGCGGTGATCGCCCTTGCCTTTCTGCCAGGTCGCATCCTTCGCGAAGCTCCAGAGAAGCCCCATCGGCTCCCAGTTCTTGAGGTCCTTGGACTTCCACATCCGGATGCCCTCGTTGGTCTGCCACCAGGTTGGATGGCCCGTGGTGCCGGTGAGGTAGTACGTGCCGTCGGGGCCCAGGCAGACGCAGGTGTCGCGCACGGGATAGTCGAACAGGGGCTTGAGGTCCGCGGGCAGGCGCGGGGCGGGGGCCGGCGCCGAAGCTGCGGCCGGCGCGGGCTCCTCCGCGGCCATCGCCCTGATGCTTGACACCACAATCATAATCAAAGTTGCCGTGATTATCAGTTTCATGGTATTTATTCCTTCTTCGCCTAAGCGGGTTTCAAGGTTTCAATACTATATCGCCGCCCTCGGGCCCGCGTCAACCGGCCTTCCTGCGTGTCTTTACGACGTGCGTTGGGGCCGGGATGATGCGACAATATCACGGCGGCGCCGGCAAGCCACTCGGTGTCAAGCAATGTAAGGAGCGTGGGATCATGAATGATCGCATCGCAAGGCTGATTGGCGTGCTCTTGCCTCTGTCGCTGCTCGTGGGCGGCGGGCTGCTGACTTCGTGCAAAGACGATGGACAGACCGGGCAAGCCCGCTCGGGCCGCCCCGCCGAATCGCAAAGGCCCATCGTGGTGGGCTTCGCCCAGTTGGGCTCGGAGAGCGACTGGCGGGCCGCCAATACCGTCTCGATCAAGGCCGAGGCCGAGAAACGCGGCATCGACCTCCGCTTCACGGACGCCCAGCAGAAGCAGGAGAACCAGATCAAGGCCCTGCGTTCGTTCATCACCCAGAAGGTGGACGTCATAGCCTTCTCGCCCGTGGTCGAGACCGGCTGGGAGCCGGTGCTTCGGGAGATCAGCCAGGCGGGCATTCCCGTCATCCTGAGCGACCGCGGCGTGGATGTGACCGACCCGACGCTCTACCTGACGTTCATCGCGCCGGACGTGGTCGAAGAAGGCCGGCGAGCCGCCAGGTGGCTTGTGGAGCATACCACCGGCGACGTCAAGGTCTTCGAACTTCGCGGCACGCCGGGGGCCTCCTGCGCCGCCGACCGCAAGAACGGCTTCGAGGAGGTCGTCAAGGCGAACCCGCGAATGACGATAGTCAAGAGCCAGGATGGCAACTTCGAGCGGGGGCGCGGCAAGGAAGTGATGGAGGCGTTCCTGAAGACCAAGGAAGGCAAGGAGTTCAACGCCCTGTACGCCCACAACGACGACATGGCCCTGGGCGCGATCCAGGCGATGAAGGAAGCCGGCCTGAAGCCCGGAACGGACGTCAAGATCGTCTCCATCGACGCCGTCAAGGCCGCCTTCGAGGCCATGGTCGCCGGCGAGATCAACTGCACCGTCGAGTGCAGCCCGCTGCTGGGCCCGCAACTGTTCGACGTTATCGAGGCCGTGGTCGCCGCGAAGCGTTTGCGGGCCGCAGTCGGCGCCGCCGATTTCATCCGGCCGGAGGCCAGGAAACCACTGCTGGACAACCTCGACAACATGTTCATCAAGCGGATCATGGTCAAGGAAGGCATCTTCGATCAGTCCGAGGCGAAGGCCCTGATCGGCGGAAGGAAGTACTGATTCGCGACATGACCAGGCGTGAGACAGTAATCGAGGCATTGGAGTTTCGCCCCCCGCCATACGTGCCCTGGGCTTGGAGCATGACCCAGCAGTGCGCCGAGCGAATGCACCGCCACCTTGGCGCCGAAGACCTCGAGCCGTTCATCGGCTCGCACGTGCTGGCCCTCGGCGCCGGCATCGGGCGGTTCGAGCCCATCGGCCCCCCTGATAAAAACCACTTCCGCGACGTGTACGGCACGGTCTGGGACCGCACAGTCGATAAGGACATCGGCACGCCCGTCGACTGGCCTATCCGCCGCCCGGAGGATCTGGACGACTACGCCTGGCCGGACGCGTCGGACGAGTCGTGGTACGCCGACATCCCCGCCCAGCTCGCGGCCCACGGGGACCTGTTCAGCATCTACCACATCGGCTTTTCGCTCTACGAGCGGGCCTGGACCCTCAGCGGCATGGCCGAACTGCTGATGAACATGGTCGAGCGCCCGGAGTTCGTCGAACGCCTCATGGACCGCATCGTCGAGCACAACCTTGTGCAGATGCACAGGGCGCTGGAGTTCGATGTCGACGCGGTGTACTTCGGCGACGATTACGGCATGCAGCGCGGGCTGATCATGGGCATCGACCACTGGCGGCACTTCATCAAGCCGCGCCTCGCCCGGATGTTCGCGCCCGTCCGCCAGGCCGGGCGGTACGTGTTCCTGCACTCATGCGGATGCGTTACCGAACTGTTCGACGAACTGGTGGAGATAGGCCTGAACTGCTTCAACCCGTTCCAGCCGGAGGTGATGGACGTCTTCGATATCAAGAAGCGATACCACGGGCGCCTGGCGTTCCACGGCGGCATGAGCGTGCAGAAGACGCTGCCGTTCGGCTCGCCCCAAGACGTTCGCCAAGCTGCCGCGGCGCTGGTCGAAATGGGCCGCGACGGCGGGTATATTTTCTCGCCCTCCCATAGCGTCCCGCCGGATGTACACCCGGAAAACCTCCTGGCCATGATGGAGATCCTTCGCAGCCAGCCGGGATTTCCTGGTTGACTTGCGGCAGAAGACAGTAGGGGGAAGCTGTTTATGAGTCCTATAGGTCTTATAGGTCCTATAAAACCAATAATTCGGTTATCTGATCTGAAAACAGCCGCGGCTGGTGCTAAAAAGCCACCCAAATGGATGCGGCTATGTCAATGTAACACTTTATCATATAACGACTAATAGTATACACCGCTGCGTATGTTATCTGAATAGAAAACTTTTTTAGTTTTTCTCTTGCAATTCATCAATCTTCGTATATAATGCATCCGAATGATAAAAGTCCCCAGCGGCTCAAAGGCCGTGGGGTAGCGAAAACGGGGTTGGCCGGGCGATTTTAGATTGCCCGGCCCAGCCCGGCCGGGATGCCGCGTTGGACCCCGGCCACTAACACGGGCAACTACCAACCGGGAGCGACGTGGTCATCGTGTGCGCCTGCGGACCAGACAAAAACGATCCGGTCCGCTGTCGCCGCTGCGGACACGTCACCCGGAGGGGCGAGCTCAGGACCGACCGCTATCTGCGGCGGAGCCTCAAAGGCGTCCGCCACGTCGCGGCCGAGATGTGCGAGCCGGACGAGTACGTCGTCGTCTGTCCGGACTGCGAGGCCCGCGAGTTGTTCGACGACATGGTCCGTTGCAGCGAGTGCCTGGAGTACCCGTGCATCTGCACGCTCGATGGTTTTTGCCAGGCTTAGCGCCAGGCTCTTTGCCAGGCTCAGTGCGTGCAGTGCATGGTCAGAAATAATTCAGCAAGACATCCGCCGAAATCCGCGTGGGGCGGCTAGCGGGAGGACCCATGGCAACGTGGCGGGGTCCCTGCGCGCGGCCGGCCA
>CAYOBS010000224.1:0-6434 GCA_964402305.1 uncultured Planctomycetaceae bacterium
ATGGATTAAAGGATTACATGGACCTGCCTGCCGGCAGGCAGGTTAAGAAACTCATATGTGCTGTTATCCATGTAATCCTTTAATCCATGTAATCCCCATCAGATGTTTCTTCTTCTTCTTCTTCTGTTACTCTCTGCGCCTCTGTGTCTCTGTGGTAATCTTCTTTTCTTACGCCGTGTACGTGCCGGCGGTGGTTGTCCCTCCGGCGCCGGTCCAGTTGGTGTGGAAGAACTGCCCGCGGTCCTTGTCGATGCGCTCGTAGGTGTGAGCGCCGAAGTAGTCGCGCTGGGCCTGGAGCAGGTTGGCCGGCAGACGCTCGCGGCGGTAGCCGTCGAAGTACGCCAGGGCGCTGCCGAAGGCGGGCACGGGGATGCCCAGCTTGACGGCCTTGGCGACCACGCGGCGCCACGCCGGCTGGCAGGTTCGCACGGCCGACTTGAAGTACGGCGTCAGCAGCAGGTTGATGAGCTTTGGTTTGGCGTCGAACGCTTCCTTGATCTTGCCGAGGAACTGGCTGCGGATGATGCACCCGCCTCGCCACATCAGCGCGATGCCTCCGTAGTTGAGGTCCCACTTGTACTGCTTGGCGGCCTCGCGCATAAGCTGGTACCCTTGTGCGTAGCTGACGATCTTGCTGGCGTAGAGTGCCTTGCGGACATCCTCGATGAACGCCTCGCGGTTGCCCGTGAACTTCGCCCGCGGACCCTTGAGCTTTTTTGCGGCCTCGACGCGCTCGTCCTTGATCGCCGACAGGCACCGCGCGAAGACCGCCTCGCCGATGAGAGTCAGCGGCTGGCCGAGATCGCACGCGGTGATGACCGTCCACTTGCCCGTGCCCTTCTGCCCGGCCGTGTCCAGTATCACGTCCACCATCGGCTTGCCCGTCGCGTCGTCGGTCTTGGCCAGGATGTCGCGGGTGATCTCGATGAGGTAGCTGTTCAGGTCGCCCTCATTCCACGCGCCGAAGATCCCGCTCATTTCCGCCGGCGTAAGCCCCGCGGCCGACAGCAGGGAGTATGCCTCGCAGATGAGCTGCATGTCGCCGTACTCGATGCCGTTGTGGACCATCTTGACGAAGTGCCCGGCCCCGCCCTGGCCGACCCAGTCGCAGCAGGGCTCGTCGCGCCCGGTCTTGGGGTCACGGGCCTTGGCGGCGACGGCCTGGAAAATGGGCTTGACGTGAGGCCAGGCCGCCGGGCTGCCGCCTGGCATGATGCTCGGGCCGCGACGGGCGCCCTCCTCCCCGCCGGAAACGCCCGTGCCGATGTACAGCAGCCCGGCGTCCTCGACCTTCTTCGTCCGCCGGATCGTGTCGTTGAAGTTGCTGTTGCCGCCGTCGATGATGATGTCGCCCGCATCGAGGTGCGGCATGAGCTGGTCGATGAACTCATCGACCGGCGCGCCCGCCTTGACAAGCAGCATCACCCGCCGCGGCCTCTTGAGCGACGCGACAAGCTCCTCGATGCTGTGCGCGGCGACAATGCTCATCCCGGCCGCCGGGCCATGAACGAACTCGTCCACCTTGCTGACCGTGCGATTGAACACGGCCACGGTAAAGCCGTGGTCGGCTATGTTCATCACAAGGTTCTGCCCCATCACCGCCAGGCCGATCAGGCCGATATCCGCCTTCGCTTCCGTCATGATTCAATCCTTCTTTCTTTCCGCGGGCGTCCAGCGCGACTGAGTATTTTTTACAAAAGACGCACCCGGTAAAGCCGGCTGGGCCACGGCCCGACCGGGGTATCCTATCCATCCGCCCGGCGATTTCAAGGCCGCTTGAAAAAGGGGACAGGCTACTTTTTCGGTCGATTGCCACCAGAGACTTCCCCCCACAACGAAAAAGTAGCCTGTCCTCTTTTCCTTGGGAAGATGGCAACCGATTGAGACGAAAGGCATTTGAAGGTATAGTGGCGCTTTGAGCCGCACCAGGCCGGCAGGATTGGAGGCATGGCACGGCGACAGCGACAAGGTGGTGCCGCCCCAGCGCAGCCGGGACATGGTCGCCGCCATCCGCAAGGCGGGCGGCAAGCCCATCTACAACGAGCAGCCCAACTGCGTGTACGCGGTTTGGCCCTTCGCGTACGGCAACGTGAAGGTGTGGGACTGGATGTTCGCGCAGCAGCGCGGTCAGCCGGCGGTGGCGCCCGCGACGCAAGAGGCGCCGGCGACGCAACCGGCGACAGGAAAGTAGGAGTCTGACATGGAACTACAAGGCGCCAACGGGCCGGGCAGCGGCAAGCACGTCGTTCTGATCTCCGGAGATGAGGAATACCGCTCCGAGGAGACCCTGCCGCAACTCGGCAAGATCCTGGCCATGCGGCACGGGTTCGACTGCACCGTGCTGTTCGCCATCGATCCGGTTACGGGCGAGATCAACCCGTCGCATACCGGCAACATCCCTGGCCTGGAGTCGCTGGCCTCGGCCGACCTGATGGTAATCGCCACCCGTTTCCGCGATTTGCCGGATGAGCAGATGAGGCACATTGTCGACTACGTGGCCGCCGGCAAGCCGATCATCGGCATGCGGACGGCGACGCACGCGTTTCGGATACCAGAGGGCAAGACCTATTCGCGCTGGACGTTCAACAGCAAGGACTGGCCCGGCGGCTTCGGGAGGCAGATACTCGGCGAGACGTGGGTCGACCATCACGGCGAGCACGGCAAGCAGAGCACTCGCGGCGTGATCGCGCCGGGCGCCAAGGACCACCCGATAGTCCGCGGCTGCGATGATATATGGAGCCCGACTGATGTGTACACGGTGACCCTGCCGCTATCGGGCGACGGCGAGGCGCTGGTGATGGGGTCGGTGCTGGAGGGCATGAACCCGACGGACAAGCCGGTCGCCGGTCCCAAGAACGACCCGATGATGCCCATCGCCTGGACGCGGACCTACCAGCTCGACGGCGGCTCGCGCGGGCAGGCCTTTACCACCACAATGGGTGCCGCGACCGACCTGCAAAGTGAAGGCGTGCGGCGGCTGCTGGTCAACGCCGCCTACTGGGCCGTCGGCCTGGCGGATAAGATCCCCGCTCGCGCCGACGTGGGCCTGGTCGGTGCGTACAACCCCACGTGGTTCAAGTTCAACGGCTACATCAAGGGCCTGCGACCCGCGGACTTCGCGATGGAATGATGCGGCGGTGGTGGGGGCGGCGGCGGCACCCCGATCTGGGCACCCTTACCCGGTTCCCATGGGCCGACCGCCCGCGTCAATAAAGTTCCAGCGGTTTGCATCTGTGGCGAATGCCGGGAGAAGCGAAGCCTTTGGAGTGCGGGGTCGAGCCCTGCGAAGCTTTAGCGAAGCAGGGCGAACACACCGCTTTTCGTTGCCACGCGACCGGGGCCACTCGATCCAAAGCGGCCTTCGAGCCTGAGACTCGGACCAGAAGGTAGACTAAGCTTCGATGGGTTACTGCGTCCCGCACTCAGGGACAGGTGGTCCGCGATCCAAAGCGGTGTGTTCGCCCCGCTGGGGCTCGACACCGCACTCCAAAGGCTTCGCCAATTCCTATGGCGCACTTACGTGAACTCTCACGCCGGCAGGAGGGCTACATCCTGGGCGGCGATGCGGAGCGTGACGGCGGTGCCGGCGGGTATGGCTTTGTCGGCGCCGGCCAGGACGGATATCTTCCACCGCTGGCCGCCCGGCAGATCGCAGAGGTACTGCCTCATCTCGCCAAGGTAGATGCTCTCGGCCACGGTCGCTTGCAGGCTGGCGACGCCGCCGCGGGCGTCGTCGGCTGTCGCGGATTGGGCGTTGCCGGCTGCGGCGGATTGAGCGATGGATCGCTCGCACAGTTCGATTCGCTCGGGGCGCACGCAGCAGAGCACATCCTGGCCCGGCTGGCGGGCGGATGCTTTTGTGGCCAGCAACGCACCAACAGGCGTTTGCACCCGCACTACTGGGCCGCGATCACCCGCGAACCCCGTTGCGCCGGCCTGGCCGGGGCTCGTGCCCGCAGCGGTGCCTTGCTGCGCCGCGCCTTCGCCTGCCGAGGCCGCTGCGGTGATCGTGCCGTGTACGAAGTTGGCCTCGCCGAGGAAGTCGGCGACGAACCTCGTCGCGGGCCTGTTGTAGACTTCTTCGGGCCTGCCTATCTGGACCACCTTGCCGGCGTCCATCACGGCGACGCGGTCGGCCATGGACAGAGCCTCTTTCTGGTCGTGTGTGACATACACGGCCGTGATGCCGGTTGACTTGACCAGGCGGCGGAGTTCGTGCCGCATGTGGAGGCGAAGGCGGGCGTCGAGGTTGCTCAGTGGCTCATCGAGCAGGAGGCAGTCGCCTTGAGCGGCCAGGGCGCGGGCCAGGGCGACTCGCTGCTGCTGTCCGCCGGAAAGCTGGTTTGGCTTGCGGGCGGCGTAGGGGTCCATCTCGACGCGGGCGAGGTTGTCCGCGGCGAGCCGGCGCCTGGTTGCGGCGGGCGCCCCTCGCATACGCGGCCCGAACTCGACGTTCTGCCGGACGGTCATGTGCGGCCAGAGCGCGTAGTTCTGGAAGACCATCGCGGTGTTCCGCTGCTCGACGGGCAGGTCCGTCACGTTGCGGTCGCCGAGCCACACCTGCCCGGATGATGGGGCGGTCAGGCCGGCGATGATGCGAAGCAGGGTCGTCTTTCCGCAGCCGCTGGGGCCCAGCAGGAAGAAGAACTCGCCTGGCTCGATAGTCAGGCTGACGTGGTCGACGGCGAGCGTGGATGCCGCGCGCGGGCCGCTACGAAAGACCTTGACGATGTCCACAAGACTGATTTTCTTCATCTTTTCACTTATGCCCGAAAGATCGCCCCCAGCCGTTTGCCCATCAGGGCGCCGGCGATGGCGAACGTGCCGCCGAGCAGGATCATGCCGTATACGCCCAGCGACGAGGCGATCGCCGCGGCGTCGACGTTGCCGGACGACATCTGCTTGTAGATCTCCTTCGTGATCGGGTAGTGATTCTCAAGCTGGGCGAGGATAAGCGAGTCGCTGACCTCCAGCATCGCAAACGCGAACGTCAGCACGCCGGCGGCGATTATGTTCGCCGCGATCAGCGGAACCGTGATGCGGAATATCACGCCCGCCCGCGAGGCGCCGAGGTTTCTGGCGGCCTCCTCCATGGCCTCGGGCACCTGCTGCAAACCGGCCGAGACGCCCCGAACCACGAACGGCAGCCGGCGAACGGAGTACGCCACTACCAGGATGATGAACGGGTTTCGCATCGGCCCGATGCCCGCAAGGGGGCTGCCCTTGACGGTTACGGCTACGTACCCGGCCGCGAGGATCAGGCCCGGCACCGCCAGCGGCAGCATGCACAGCCCGTCGAGGAAAGTCCGCCCGCGGATTCTCGACCGGACCATAAGCCAGGCCGCCAGGCAGCCCAGGGCGATATCGACTGCCGTCGATGAGCCGGCGTACATGAGGCTGTTGAGGATGGACCTGTACGTGGAGGGGCGGGTAATGACGAAGCGGAGGTACTCCGTGGTGAACACGCTGGGCACGACCGTGTTGACCCATCGCTTGGACAGGGCCGTCAGGACCACGCCGATGTGCGGCGTGAGGGCCAGGAATATCACCGTGCCGAACAGCGCCCAGGCCGCCAGCGTGCCGGCCGGGCCGAGGCGGCGGGTTTCCTCGGCGATGGACGCCTTGGTCGCCTCGGCCGAGGAGCTTCGGCCGAAGACGAACTTGCCCAGCACGTACGCCCCGACCGCGGCGGCCAGAAGTATGAACACCAGGCTGTATGTAAGCGGGCTGACGTCCTCCTGGCTGAGGCGCTGGAAGAGCGTGACCGGCAGGACCTCGTCGAAGCCGACGATAAGCGGCGTGCCGATGTCGGTGAACGCCCAGATGAACACGATGGTCCCGCCGGCGAAGAGCCCCGGGCGAATCAGCGGCAGCGTGACCTTCCAGAACGCCCGCAGCGGCCCCGCGCCGAGGTTGCGGGCGGCCTGGGTCGAGGCGGGGTCAACGTTGGCAAGGGCGGCCGAGGCGCTGAGGTAGAGGATCGGAAACAGGTGCAGCACCTGGAGGACGACTACGGCGGGAAAGCCCGATCCGAGCCAGTCGGGCCAGTCCTGGAAGTGCTGGCCCAGGATGCCGATGTCCATCAGGATGCGGTTGAACACGCCGCCCTGCGCGAGGATTCGCCTCATGGAAAGGGCGCCGACGAACGGCGGCAGGATCAGCGGCACCAGCAGCAGGGCACTGAGCACACCGGCGCCGCGGAAGGTGTATCGCGTGCGGATTACCGCCAGCGGGATGGCCACGAACATGCAGATGAGCGTCGTCGTCGCCGCCAGGGCCAGGCCGTTGACGAGCTGGCCCAGGAGGATGCGGTTTGTCAGCACGTGCCTGAGCCAGTAAAGGCTTGGCCGGGCCTCGTGGACGAACCCGCCGGCGATCACAACGGCGATCGGCAGCACCAGCGCCGCCAGCAGCAGCAGCGTTACGCCGCCGCC
>CAYOBS010000225.1:0-6372 GCA_964402305.1 uncultured Planctomycetaceae bacterium
GGAACCGACGCCTCGGCCTGCTCGGGACCAAGTGGAAGCCAGCCCATGATGCGGTCGCCCATGAACACGGCCACAGCTACGCCCAGAACCGCCGCCAATGCTTTCCGTCGTCTTGTGAGTATCATACGAAGGAAGTAGAAGATACAAACGCGGCCCAGGCAAATTGGGGGGGCTGGGAAAAGAAGGAAGTAGTAGTTAGTAGGTAGGGAGCAGGAAGAAGACATCGGAAACCCAGGAACCTGCCTGCCGCCTCAACGCGGTTACTGCCGCTCAGCGTTTGCCGCCGGCGTTTTCGGCCGCGGCGTGCCAGATCAGGTCGACGTGGAACTCAGCCGGCGAGCCGGGTTTCTGCGGGTTGCCGGCAAGCTCGAACGAGCCGACGGATGTGTCCGGGAAGGTGCTGGTCAGCTTGCGCAGGAACGCCACGCACGTCGGATAGCTGCCGGTCCCGTTCATGCGGACGGGCACGCTGTCGAACCGCTCGCCACGCACCGCCGCGCCGGGCAGGACCTCGTTGACGTTCAGGCCCGTTCCGGCGGCAAGGCTCGTGAGCTTGGCGATCCGCTGGTTGATGTTCCGGGCCGATTCCAGGCGAATCCTCTCCTTGACCAGGCTCGCCTGGATCTCGACCAGGCGGGCACGCTGATCGACCAGGAAGTCGTCGAGCTCCTTCTCGTTGCGCAGCGCAATCGCAAGCTGGGCTCGCTGCTGCTCGAGCAAAGACCCGCTCCGCAGCAGGGGGTTCACCCGCGGCAGAAGCAGCGGCAGGGCGGCCGCCACAATGATCGCCGCGCCCGCGATGTCAATGTGCCGGCACTTGAGGTTTGCCAACCAACTGAGGTTCATGGGCGGTTGTCTCCCTTGCCGCTCAGGGCGCATTCGATACGGAACGAGACGGCCTGGCTGTCCATAAACTGGCGCTTCTGCGTCTTTATCAGCCGGACGCTCTCGAAAAGACGCGAGTTCTCCAGGCGAAGCACGAACTGCGAAACGCCCATCTGCGTCTGGGCGAAGCCGGACAGGTCCAGCAGGTATCGCTGGTAGATGACTTCCCCGGCCCCGAGGGCCTCGGTCCTGGCGGTCCCGGCCGGGGCGGCGGCGGACAGCTTATCATCGGCGCCCGTGTCCACCGGCGCCAGCGAGCAGCGTTCCAGGACCACATCATCCGACAGGTCTCGCGCGACCATCGCCAGCAACAGGCTCCAGTCGGGGTTCTGCGCCAGGGCGCGGGCCGCGGCGACCTGCCCCGACGCCTCGGTCAACGACGCGCGAAGCGTGTGAATCTCCTTGCCCGCCTTGCGGAAACGCTCGGTGCTGTGGCGCATCTGCTCCAGGACGGCCTTGCCGTCGTCGGCGCCGAAGGCCAAGCAAGCCGCGTACGTCGCGCCCAGCAGCGCGCCGTAAATGCCGAGGGCGGCCGCCCAGGTGCGCACGCGGTTCAGTCGGCTTTGCTTCTGGAGCCGCCAGGCCGGTATGAGATTATCGCGCGTCAACGTCTCAGTCCTCCATCGGCCAGGCCAGCCCGGCCGCCACAACCATCGTCGGGCCGCAGTCACCCTTCAGCGGCGCCGGGCACTCGGCCAAGTCCGCCATGGCCACAACCCGAACGGGCCAGTCCATCGCGCCGGCGAGCTGCCCGGCCAGTCCCTCCAGCCTCGCGCCGCCGCCGACCAGCAGCAACTGATCCGCAACGGCATCGGTGTACTGGTTGGAAACGTACGAAAGCGGGATTCGCATTTCCTCGGCCATTCGCGAGGCATACCGCTGACAGGCGGCGGCGATCGCCTGTTCGCCGGCGCCGGCTGGGGATAGGCCGCGGAGCATCCTCTCGGCCTGCTGCGCATCTGTGCCCAATTCGCCGGCCAACTCGCCGACCATCGCGCCGTAAGCGCTTTTGGGCAGCTTGCGCTCGTAGATAACCACGCGGTCGTAGAGCAGCACCAGCTTGGCCGCGGTCCAGCCAATGTCCAGGATGCCCGCCAGCCCTCGCGTCGAGTGCAGCAGAGGCCCGCATGCCCTGGCCATGGCCTGCGATTGGATCTCCAGCCGCTCGACGCGGAGGCCCTCGGCCTCGAAGCAGTCCAGCAGGCTGTCGGCATCGGCATGGGTACATGCCGCGCCCATCACGAACGTGGTGTTGGCTGCCCTGGCCGGGGCGGGCAGCCGCCAACTCGCCATCTCGAACGACTGCGGATCGCACTTGTGCATCCGCGCAAGCTCGCCGCGGGCGAGCATCTCTATCGGCGCGCCGGAGCTGGCGGGGGGCAGTTCCATTATCCCCGTCAGCAGCTTCTCGCAAGGCACCGCCAGGGCCAGGCTGTGCCCGCGGAAACCGGATGAACTGAGCCGCTGGCGAAGCTCGCGCACCTCCAGGCCGGTGATGCCGTCGCCGTCGCCGCGCCTTTCAAAGCCCGCCGCGGCGGATATCCGCGGCCGCCCGGAGCCGCGGGCAAACTGCACCGCCTTGATGAAACGGTCGCCCACGTCAACGCCGATGGGAGAGCAGCTTGTAATCGGCCAACCCATTATCCGCCTTTCCCGACCAGGCCGGTCGCGTCGAACAGCGGCGTGAAGATGCTGAGCGCCACGAAACCCACCAGGACGCCCATCGTGATAAGCATCACCGGCTCGATTATGCCGATGACGCCCTTGAGAAGGACCTCGTTCTCCTCATCCATGAAATCCGCCACGTCCAGCAGCAGCGGGCTGAGCTGACCGCTCTGCTCGCCGCTTCGCGTGGCCTCGTAGATTGACGGGTGGACCAGGTCCGAGCCCTTGAAGGCCAGGCTTATGGACTGGCCCCGCGAGACGGACTCCGAGGCGAGGTCCATCAACTCGCGGTAGTGCATGTTGGCCACCGCGCCGCGAGTCAACTGGAGCGCTTCAAGCACCGGCAGGTGGCTGTCCAGCAGCACGCCCAGCAGGCGGGCGATCCGCGCCGTGGCGAAACTCCGCACAAGGTTGCCCACCCAGGGCAGCTTGAGCACGAGAGTGTCGCACACACGCCGCCCGGCCGCGCTGGACATGAACAGTTTGATCCCCACCCCGGCCGACACAAGCACCCCGATCGCGACCGGCCAGTAAGCCTTCAGGCCGTCGCTCAGGTCGATCAGCATCCGCGTCGTCGAAGGCAGTGGAACCGCCAGGCTGTCAAAAAGCATCTTGAACCGCGGCACGACAAACAGCAGCATCACCACGAAGACCGCGGTTGAGACAACCGTCAGCAGGATCGGGTAGATCATCGCGCCTTGGACGGTCCGCCGCACGTGAACCCGCTTGCGGATCAACTGCGCAAGCCGCTCCAGCACGATCGTCAGCTTGCCGCTTGTCTCGCCGGCGGAGATCATGTTGCGGTAGACCTCGTCGAAGCAGTCAGGCCGGGCCGCCATGGCGGCCGAGAGCGGCAGGCCTCCCTCCAGTCTGGATCGGATGTCCGCGATGACGCCGCGCCAGGCCGGGCTGCGGGTCTGACGCTCGAGCGAGCGGAGCCCCTCGGCCAGAGGCGTGCCGGACTTGATGAGCATGTAGAGCTGACGGGTGAACATGGCGACGTCCTTGAGTTTGGACGTCTTGCTTCGCGGCAGGTGCAGGCCCGATCCGCCCGCCGGCTCGGGCTTCTCAACGCCCGGTGCGGCCGATGAGGCCGGATGAATGTCCGCCACGAACAGATCCTTGTGCCGCAGGCGGTCGGTGGCCTCGGCCACGCTCGGCGCGTCGATCACGTCGGTGACCTCGCGCCCCGACTTTTCGAATGCCCTGTATGCCAGTTTCATATCCGGTCCCTATTGCACATCCGCGGCCGCCGGCTCGCCGTGAGGCTCCCGAACGGTCGATGCCGACGAGGACTCATCCTCGCTATGCGTCACGCTCAATGCCTCCTCCAGGCTGGTCCGGCCCTCGAGAGCCACCAGCACCCCCTCGTGCCGCAGCGTCGTGCCGCCAAGCTTGAGCCATGCCTCGCGAAGCTCCTGCGTGCTCACGTCGTGGCGCATCATCCGCCGAAGCTCCGGGCCGATCTCCATCACCTCGAAAATGCCCTCGCGGCCGGCAAAGCCCGAGTCGTAGCAGTGCGGGCAGCCGGCGCCGCGATTGAATGTCCGAGGCGCGCCGTCGGCAAGTTTCGCCTCGCGCAGCAGGGACTCCGGCGGCTGATAAGTTTCCAGACAATTCGGGCAGATCGTCCGCACCAGCCGCTGGGCCACCACGCCGTTCAGCGCGCCCGAAAGCAGGTACGGCTCGATGCCCATGTCAACCAGGCGTGCCACGCTGCCGGCCGCGTCGTTGGTGTGAAGCGTCGCCAGCACAATATGGCCCGTCAGGGCCGCCTGAACCGCCACCCGGGCCGTCAACTCATCGCGAATCTCGCCGACCATGATCACGTCCGGGTCCTGGCGCAAGATGCTGCGAAGCGCGCGGGCGAAGGTCATCCCGATCGACTCCTGGACCTGTATCTGGTTTACCAGGTCCAACTGGTATTCCACCGGGTCCTCGACGGTCATGATGTTGCGCTCCGGGCTTCGAAGCACGCTCAGGGCGGAGTACAAAGTCGTCGTCTTGCCGCTGCCGGTCGGGCCGGTCACCAGCACCAGCCCATAAGGCCGGCGAAGAATCGACAGGAACGACTCCAGCGGCCGCTGGCGGAAACCAAGGCTCTCCAGCCGGACGCTCAACCGCTGCTTGTCCAGGATGCGAATGACTATCTTCTCGCCGAGAACCGTCGGCATTGACGATATCCGCAGGTCGATCTCCCGGCCCTCGGCCTGGAGGCGCGCGCGTCCTTCCTGGGGCAGCCGCCGCTCGGCTATGTCCATGCGTCCGAATACTTTAACACGAGAGACAAGGGCCGAGTGCATCCCGGCCGGCGGTCGCATCAGGTCCCGCAGAACGCCGTTAACACGGTAGCGGATCCGCGTTGCCTTCACGTCCGGCTCGATGTGAACGTCGCTGGCACAGTCCTTTATGGCACGAAGTAGAACACGGTTAACCAGGCTGACCACCGGGCTGCTGGCCTCGCTGCTCTCCAGGTCGCCAAGCCCGGCGTCATCATCGGGCTCGCTTGCGACGTACTCGACTTTCTCACCCTCGCCGGTGCTCAGGAAGCCCTCAGCCGGGGCAGAATCGGCGCTGGCGTCTATCGCCGCAATGATCTCGTTCTCCAAAGCCAGAACCGGCCTTATGTTACAACCGGTCATCTGACGGAGCCTGTCAATGCTCGGCAGCGACTGCGGTTCAGCCATCGCAATCGTCAGCATGTCGCGTATCTTGAACATCGGCAGGACTTTAAGCCGCTTGGCCTCCTCCCGGCCGATGAGGTCCAGAAGCTGCCCGTCAAACAGCCCCCGCCGCAACTGGCAGCCGCGAATGCCCATCCGCTTGGACAGCGCCATAATGATGGCCTGCCCGGTGACCAGCTTCTTCTCGACAAGCATCTCGCCGAGAAACCGCCCGGTCTGTTTCTGCTCATCAAGGGCCTGCGCAAGCTGCTCGATGGTAATCAGCCCATCCTCGACGAGGGCGTCACCAATCCGAACTTTGCGCTGCAATGGCATCATGCCAGGCTCCCTATGGCGGCGCCAAGGTTGTCGTATTGCTCGAATAATGAGGCAACATCCGTCAGATCAAGGACTTCGCGAATAACGTCGTTCGCCGAAACCAGGATCAGCGCCTCGCCGCCGCGGATAAGCTTCTCCGTCGCCTCGACCAGCACCTCCAGCGCCCGGCTGTCCAGAAGCGTCACCCCGGCCATGTCAACGACAACCCGCACGCCGGGGCCTTCAAGCACATCCGCAAGACGCTGGCCAAGCCGGTCGGCATCCTCGCCGGTGATGGCCCCTGCCAGCCGAAGCACCACCGCCCCGCCCTGGCGATGTTCAGTAATGTTCATTCTGGACCTCTCAACGCCAAGTTGCCTGCTCCAAGACCGCTTCCCGACTGGATGCGCAGCAGCAGCAGCACGGCGGCGCCTGGGCCGAAAATGGGGACTGGCTCCGCCGTTGTTTGGCGGCGCCTGTACCCATTTTCGGGTCCCGCGCATCCTTGTTACCCATCGGCAACGTGGGAGTTGACTTGAATAACAACCGCCGCCCGTCTGTCATCCCGGCCGGGACATAACCGGAACATGAGAGGATTGCCGCAGTCGAACATGAACCTTCGGTTCGTCCAAGGAAACGAAAAGACGAGGACGAGGGCGAGAACGAGGACGAGAACGAGGACTAGGACGAGGGCTGTCGCCTGGCCCCTACTTCCTATTACGAGGCTTTCCGATAATTCCGTGCAATGGGTGCCGCGGTTTGCGGAGTCCCGGCGCGCCGGGGCCGCTTTGGCTTGGCCGCCGCCGTCGTTGCTGTTGTATCGTCGCCGTTGCTGTTCGCG
>CAYOBS010000226.1:0-3274 GCA_964402305.1 uncultured Planctomycetaceae bacterium
GCGCCGCCCTGGGTTGTGGGCGTTTTATATTGAGAAGCCCTGTAAGGGCGCCACAAGCTATTATGCAAAAAAGTGTTACGCCCTTTCAGGGCTTCAATTTGATACTCGTGACCTTAACCCAGGGCGGCGCTTCGCTCTGCCCTGGGCTAGGCTGTCCGAGCCTTTCAGGCTCCAGAAGGAAGAATCCAAAAGCTTATCTTCATGCCATTCAGGACAGTCACCTATTAATGCCGCTCAATCCTTATACCCCACCGTGCCCTCTTCGTCGGTCTTGTGGCCCCGCTGCTTGATGTAGTCCGCGCCTGGAAGGAACTTGTCCTTGAGGGCGGCGAGGGCCTGGTTCAGTTGGGCGTCGAGGGTTTTCTGGAGGTCGGCGTGGTCGGCGTTGCCGGCGAGGTTGGTCTGCTGGTACGGGTCGGCCTGGTTGTCGTAGAGCAGCCAGGGGCCCTTGAGGTCGCGGACGTACGTGTGTCGGCGCGTCCGCAGGCCGCGGTACTCCCTGCCGCCCTGCTGGCGGGTCCACTCGCCGAACGGCGCGATGCAGCAGATCAGCGCCGCGTCGTTGTCGGCCGGGCGCGAGCCCGTCAGCACGCCGGAGAAGTCCGTGCCCTCGACGGTCTTGGGCAGCGCGATCCCAGCCAGGCCCAGCAGCGTGGGCATTATGTCAGGCGTGTTGAAGGGCATGTCGATTTTCTTGCCGCCGCGCCCGCATGCGGCGGGGTATCGCAGCAGGAATGGCACGAGGATGGACTCATCCCACGGGCGCTGCTTGCGGCGCTGGCCCTGCGAGCCGAGCATGTCTCCGTGATCGCTGGTGAAGACGAAGATCGTGTCATCCTCGATGCCGCACTCGGCGATGGTTTTCCGCAGGTCGCCCATGCATGCGTCCAGCGCGGCGCAGTGGGCATAGTAGCCCTGGAGGTCCTTCCTCGCCGCCGGCTGGGCCTTGACGGGCACGTTCGGGCGGAGCTTGATCTTTTCGGCGTCGGCGAAGAGCCGGCGGTATTCCGCCGGCGCCGTCTCGTACGGGTTGTGCGGCGGGCCCCACGAGAGCATCAGCAGGAACGGCTTGCCGCCGCGGGCGTGGGCAGCGATGTACCGCTGGGCGTCGCGGGTCTGGGCGATGGCGTCGTAGCCGTCCCATTGGAGCTTTTTCTCACCGTCGGCGTCCCCATAGTAGGGCGACTTGTTGTAGGAGTGCGTACACTCCAGGACCTTCCAATAGTCGAAGCCCTGGCGTCGCTGGCGCGGTATGAACGAGGCTCGCCCGTGCCCGTCGATGTGCCACTTGCCAATATACCCCGTGTCGTACCCGGCCGCGGCGAAGACCTCGGCTATCGACACAGCATCGTCGCTCAGGCAGAGGTCGTTGAGGAAAAGCCCGTGAGTCAGCGGGTACTGGCCCGTCAGCAGGCTGGCGCGGTAGGGGGTGCAGACCGGGCAACACGACACAGCCATTGTGAGGTTTACGCTTGCGGCCGCCAACCGATCCAGGTTCGGCGTGACGGCGTTGGGGTCGCCGGCATAGCCCGTCGCCTGCGCCCGCCACTGATCCGCGAATACGAACACCACGTTGGGCTGCTTGCGCGCGGGGGCCGATTCGCTCCCGGCCGAGAGAAGCTCGCTCGCCGAGGCCGCGGTAAACGCCACGCCCATCGCCTTCAGGAACGTCCGCCGGTCCATGTCGTCTCCTTCATCAAGCATTGGTAAGCATTTTCTCGAACACTTCGCGTTGCTCGATCATTGCCGCGACGCGGTCCGCCGGCTTGGTCCGGCATTCAAGCAGCACCCATCCGGCATATTTGGCCTTGGCCAGCAGGCGGATGAGCTGCTGGTACGGGTAACTGCCGACGTTCAGCTCGCGAACGTGCGTCGTGGCGCCGAGCCTGTCCCTTACCATCGCGAAGTTGGCGGCCAGGTCCGCGCCCTTGAGGTCCTCGTCGTTGCAGTTCCAGCACACCCCCACTGAGGGATGCCTGGCTATGTCCATGATAGCCTTGATCGTCGGCAGCTCGCAACAGCTCCCGTGAACCTCCAGCCGCAACTGCTGGCCGAGGTCCGCGGCGGTCTTGCCCAGTTCGTTAAGGCTCTTGCCGATCTGCTCGATCGTCTTGGCGTGGGCGACGCCCTTCTGGAAGTCGTTGGGCTTGACCTTCACTCCGCTGCCGCCCAAGTCCGCGGAGAGCTGAAGCCAGGCCTTGGTGTTCTCGATGTTCTTGGCCAGCTTGGCCGGGGCGTTGCTGTCGAAGCACTCGTTGGTGCCCATGCCCACGAAGGCAACCGGGCTGTCGGCAAAGCGTTTGCGGACGGCCTTGCGCTCGTCGGCGCTCAAGCGCAGTGTAATGCCGTGCTTGTGCTCGACGCGTGGCTCCACGCCGAGGATCCCGGTCTTCCCGCATTTGGCGATGAGCGTGGGCAGGTCCCAATCCTGGCCCCAGAGGTACGTGACGAATCCCAGCCGCATTTTCCCCCCGGCCGCATGGGGCGCCTCACCCGCCAGCGCCCTGCCCAGCGGCCTGGCGGCCCCGGCCAGGGCACCCGCAGCCATCGACTGCTTGAGAAACACTCGGCGAGTCGTGTGCGACATGTTCGGAATCTCCTGTTTTAGTAGCCGGTAGTCAGTAGCCGGTAGCCGGTGGCGGCCTGTTCGCTTCAGCGAGCAGGAAGCAGCCGGCTATCAGCCTTGAGCCTTGGAATGTTAAACCCGCCTTCACCCCCGCCGGACCTGCGACCATGCCTGCTTTCCTGCGGCCTGTAGCCTGAAGCCTGTAGCCTGAAGCCTGAAGCCTGAAGTCTGAAGCCTGAAGCCTTGCCTTTAGAACTCTGCCGCCGCCTGGGCGGAATTTTGCACCGCAATCCGCGTGCGCGGCGTATGCTTTACGTTTGTGAGATAATACAAGTGAGCAATCGTCCGGGCGCCGGATCCGGGGTTCATGGTTTTGGTTATGAGCATTCTTCCATATTTTACCAGCGGCCTGCCGGGAATTGGCGGGCAGATCAAGCAGCGCCCGGAGGACTTTCGAGTCGATGAGTTTGCCCCCGACGACTCTGTCCGCGGCGGCGGGCAAGGGCGGTTCACGTGGTTCAAGCTCTCCAAGCGTGGCCTGACCACCTCGGCCGCCATCGCCAAGGTCGCCTCGTACCTGGGCGTCAAGCCGCCGGCCATCGCCTTGGCGGGCCTCAAGGACGCCAACGCCATTACCTCGCAATGGGTCAGCCTGGCCGACGCGGACGTCCGCCGGCTGGAGCGGCTGCGGGACAAGGACATCCGCGT
>CAYOBS010000226.1:3374-6329 GCA_964402305.1 uncultured Planctomycetaceae bacterium
GAGGAGTTCCTGCGGATATTCCTGGGCCGCCCGTGGTCCGGCGACCCCCCGCGCAGCCGGACCGCGCGAGAGGCCTACGACCACCGCTCGCTCAAGCGTGCCATTGGCTGCTGGCCCGCCTACTGCGTGGACCCGCGCGGCGCCCTGACGGCCCTGCTGGCCGGCAAGGGCCCGGCCGGGGCCATAAAGGCGATCAACCCGCGCATCCGGCAGATATACGTCCAGGCTTACCAGAGCGTGATATTCAACGACATCCTCGCCCGGCGGATCGACCGGATCGACGTGATCGAGCCTGGCGAGATCGTCGAGGACCACGCCACCGGCAGGAGCTCGCCCGTCAAGGACCTGGCCGCGGCCGGGGCAAGGGCGGCGGCGTTCGAGCTTAGCCCCACCGGCCTGCTGCCAGGCCGGCGGATGAGAATCGCCGAAGGCAGGCCGGGGCAAATCGAGCGGGCAGTCCTGGCAGAGCACAAAATCGAGGCGAGCCTCTTCGAGCCGCGACCCGGACTAAAGGGCGTCGACGCCTCGCGAAGGGCGCTGCGATACCGGCCCGGAGACGTCAATGTCGTCGCCGGCAGCGACGCTCACGGCACGTTCATCGAAGTGGCCTTCACCGCCCCGCCGGGCTGCTACGCCACCGTGCTGCTCGAAGAGCTCTGCAAGAACCGCCAGCCTTACTTGAGGTAACCGCCCAATGCCCGTCATTCGCGAAGCCGCCGAGCAGGACGCAGCCGTTCTGAGCGAGTTGATTCGCGCCTCTTTCCGCGACGTGGCCGAGAGACTCGGCCTGACGGCTGAGAACTGCCCCGGACATCCGTCAAACTGCCGCGAGCAAACCGTCCTGAAGGCCCTGGCGGAGGGAACGCGGTTTTTCCTGCTGTTGTGGGAAGGCAAGCCCCGCGCGTGCGTGTCGTGCTCGCCGGGACGGCACGGCGTGTTCACGCTGCGCCGCCTGGCGGTGCTGCCGGAGGCGCGGCTTCGAGGCTTCGGCAAGCTGCTTGTCAGGCACGCCATGGACGACGCCTGGCAGCACGGGGCGGATTGCGTGGAGGTGGGCGTGGTCGCCGGCGAGCAATGGCTCATCGACTTCTACAAGCGATTGGGCTTTGCCGTCACCAGGGAAAACGTCTCGATGGACGAACTGCCGTTCGAGGTCACCTTCCTGGCCCATGAGTTCGACGATTAGGGGCAG
This sequence comes from uncultured Planctomycetaceae bacterium, assembly GCA_964402305.1. Classification (GTDB taxonomy): domain Bacteria; phylum Planctomycetota; class Phycisphaerae; order SM23-33; family SM23-33; genus JAUWQU01. Next base: position 4,567 of record CAYOBS010000226.1, read on the forward strand.
GAAAGAAGCAAGAAGGCAGAAGGCAGAAGGCGGAAGGCAGAAGTACGAAGTAAGAAGTAGGTAGTAGGCAGGAAAGCAAGAAGACAGGTGCCAGGGCCTTGCTTCTTCCCTCTTGCTTCTTCCTTTCTACTTCCGCCTTCTGCCTTCCTACTTCTTCTTGCTATCCCCCTGTACGCCACTTCCGATCAGTGGTACTATGACCCTTGGACCGGCGGGCGATCCGCTCACGACGGTGCGGTCCGTACCAAGAGGCGCCTCGGCATGAAACCTGCGGATGACGGCTACCGGATGCTGGCGGCACAGTGCCTGCGGAAACAGGCGCGGCGGCTGGCGCGGCAGATCACGCGGGTGGGACAGGAAGACCAGATCGAGGTCATCCACCAGGCCCGCGTCGCGGCGCGCCGCCTGACGGCCGCGGTACGGGCCTTTGGCCCCCTGCTGGGCAACAGGAAATCCCGGCGATGGCAGGACGACGTCGGCAGGACCCTTCGCCGCCTTGGCGACGCGCGCGACAAAGACGTGCAGATCGAGTTCATCCGGCAGGCCCTCAAGCAGACGCCCGAGCGCCCCCTGCGCCCCGGCATACGCCGCCTGCTTCTGCGCCTCCAACAGCAGCGGCGGGACCTCCAGCCGAAGGTCCAGAAGGCCGCCCTGATCCTCGGCCGGTCCGGCGCGCTCAAGGCCGTCCGCGGGCAGGCCGACGCCATGGCCGAGGCTCTGCCACCCGGTGGGGCGACCATACAGACGCCCTTCGTGTTCGACACCGCCTGGCGAAGAATCGTCAAACGCATCGATAAGCTCCTGGCGTACGAGGCGTGCCTGTCCAGCCCCGGCGACGCCGGACAACACCACCAGATGCGAATCGCCGCCAAACGCCTGCGCTACACGATGGAGCTCTTCCGGCCCGCCTACGAGGGCGATCTGGACGGGTGCCTCTCGGCCATGAAGAAACTTCAGGATCTGCTCGGCGACCTGCACGACTGCGACGTCTGGCTGCAACTGCTGCCGGACTTCCTGGCCGACGAGAACAAACGGGCGGAGGCCTGGTTCGGAAAGGCCTCGTCTGTGTCGTCCGTGAACAGGCTCCGGGCGGGCATCGAACACCTCCAGGCCTCGCGCCTGAGCGACCGCGAGCGGATCTTCGCCAAGCTCGGCCAGTACTGGCGCCAGCTCCGCGCCGCCGGAACCTTCGACGCCATGACCGCCCTGCTGAGCGAACACTTCGCCCGCGCCGAAGCCCTCGCCGCCGAGCAAGCCGCCCAGGAAGCCGCGCGAGTGGCGGAGGAAGCTGCGCGAGCGGAAGAGGAAGCTGCGAGGCAAGCCGCGGAAGAAGCCGCGCGGCAAGCGGAGAAAGCGGCGCGGGCTCAAGAGGCCGCGCGCCAACCGGAAGAAGCCGCGCGCCAACCGGAAGACGCGGACCAGGCGCAGGCGGCATGCGAGGCGCAGGAAGCCGCCCCGCCGCAAACGGCGCCGCAAGCGGAAGAATCGCTCACCCAGACCCTGCTCCCGTACGCCGACGAAAGCGATGATCTGGACGATGAGGAAACCCAGGTGAGCTTCGCGCCACCGTTGGCTGACACGCTGGATTGGCCGCTGGGGCACTATGCCCCGTGCGAGCCTCCGACGCCCGAGTCGGCCGAGACGCCATCCGACCCGCCCGCCCCGCAACTGCCGCCGGGATAGTTGAGCTAGTACCATGAAGAATGACCACAGTCGCACATGAACCTTCGGTTCACCCGATGAAGGAAAGAGCCGAGGACGAG
>CAYOBS010000227.1:0-6327 GCA_964402305.1 uncultured Planctomycetaceae bacterium
ATGTTGACGGCGTCCACGCCGGCGTCGGCGCACTGGCGGCAGTTGTCGAGGAAGCCCCCCAGGGCCGCGCCGGTTCGCGGGGGAAGTATCTCGACGCTCGTGACGACCTGCCCGGCGCAGAGCTTCGCGGCGAAGCGGCCCTTGTCGCGCGTGGCCAGTCCCGGCGCGCCGGGATTGGCGGCGTCGCACCCGCGCGAGGCGACGGCCACGTGCCGCTTTACGCCGCTGAGGTTCTTTATGGCGCGGGCGGCCATGCGTATGTGCTGGGGAGTCGTGCCGCAGCAGCCGCCTACTCCGCGGGCGCCCATCTCGACGTACCGCTTGGCGTACTCCGTGAAGTACTCGGGGCTGTTGAGGTAGAGCATCCGCCCGCCGAGCTCTCTGGGCCCGCCGGCGTTTGGCATGACGATCACGGGCTTTGTCGCCACAGCCAGCACGCGGGCAAGCCGCTCGAGATACCCCGCCGGGCCGGTGCCGCAGTTCATGCCGATCGCGTGGACGTTCGCGTCGGCCTGGAGCTGTTGGGCGGCGAACGTCTCGGGCTCCAGGCCCATCATCATGCCTTGCTCGGGCCGGACGGTGAAGGACGCCACGACGGTCAATCCCAGCGCCGCGGCCGCCTTCGCGGCCATCTGGAGCTCGACGAGCTTGTCGAAAGTTTCCAGGACGACCAGGTCGGCGCCCTCATCGGCGATGATGGCGAGTTGCTCATGGAACGCCTGGGCCATTTCCTCGGCCAGGCGCGGCTCGTAGGGCTTGTCGGCGTCGAGGCACGGCCCGACGGACGCGGCCACCAGGACATCATCCCCTGCCGCCCGGCGGGCCAGGCGGATGCCGGCGCGGTTGATCGCCTCGACCTTGTCGGCCAGGCCGAAGGCGGCGAGTTTCATGCGGTTTGCGCCGAAGGTGTTGGACTCGATCACATCCGCCCCGGCCTCGACGTACTCCTGGTGGATCGTCAGGATAAGCTCCGGCCTGGCCAGGCAAAGCTCATCGTAGCAGGCGTTGATGAACACGCCGCGCTCGTAGATCATCGTCCCCATAGCGCCGTCGAACACAAGCGGCGCGCGGGCGATGCGGTCGAGAAATCCGGTTTTGGTTGCCATGGCGACTAGTATCGCATCCTGACCGGAAAACTCAAGTGCCGTACGGCATGGTTGCCCCCAGATAGACCCTTATGCTGAGGGATTCCTGCCTCGAAAATGGGGACTTGTTTCGAGGCCCCTTGCGGGTGAGCCTTCGGATCAAGAACAAGCGATCCCTTTCGCTTCCCTCCTTATCGGAATCTACAGCCAATACCTCGACAACGCACGATATTCTTGTCAGCCCCGTTCACGGGGCTTCGACCCCGTGATAGCGGGGGTTTAGACCAGGGCTTATAGCCCTGGGTGGTCGGCGGCGTGTCAACCCTTGTTTCTGTTTCTTCTTCTTAGCACGCTTTCAGCGCGCTTACTCTTGCCGGCTTTAGCCTAAAGGCTGCCAGGTGCAGGTAAGCCTGCTTAAGCGGGCTACGGTGATAGAAAGAACCGGAAAGAATGGGGTATTGCCCACCTACATTTGGGCGGCGAAACTCAATCCCGGAAAAAAGACGGCAGCATCGCCGGCAGGGATGATCCAGGCAGGGGTATAACCCACGGCCAGAATAATAAAAAGCAACCGGCAACCTGAAAACGGTTCCTGACCCCGTTTCCTCCCCGTTTCCTCCGTGAACGCAATCGCCATCTTCCGCTGGTCAGCAATCAGCGTTGCGGGCGCTGCCGGTCCGGGCGGTTGGCGCGGCGCGCTTCCATCGCCTTGCGGGCGGCGGCGCGCTCTTCCTCGTTGAGCTTGCCGTCGCCATCCTTGTCGAACTCCCTGACGATCGCCTCGCGGATCGGTCCGCCCACGCCGCCAAAGCATCGCTGCCGCCGCGGGGCAGGCAGATAGCGGCAGCCGTAAGAAGACTACTCTCGCGGAGGACAGGGCAAGGAGATCGGCGGAAACCGGCTTGCCCTCTCTTGTTCTCAGCGCCCTGTGCGCCCTGCCGCGGTGACCCAGGGTCCGCCAGAGATGCCCGCCCCCTCAATCCGCCAGGACCTTCAGCGCCACGTCGATTCGGCCGAAGGGGGCGGAGACCTGGAAGCCGGCGACCCGCCCAGCCAGGGCGCGGCGTATTTCGCGGGCGATGCGTTCAAGAAAGCCGCCCTTGGTTGCCATGGAAGTCCTTTCCCATCAGCCCGCGCAGGGCGGCTCGGACTGGACGGACTGGATGAGTTCCTCGGCGGCCGCGACACAGTCGTTTTCGCCCTGGACGGCGATCCAGACGCTGCCCTCGGCCCCGCGGATGCCGCCGGCGGCGACAAGCATCGCGGTCGCGTCGGTCAACATCTCGACGGCGTGCAGTTCGGTGAACGGCTCGCCGGGCAGCGGCAGCAGTCTCGGGCCCTCGGCGTCGGGCGAGTTGAGGGCGGCAGCCAGGTCGTCGAGGTCTTCGCAGACCCGCTTTTCCAGGCCCACCGGCACGATGAGTTGCACTCGCCGGCCGACAACGGCCTGGATTGCGGCGCCGGCGGTCCCCGCCTTGGGGTCGCCTATCAGCACGGCCGCCTTGCGCAGGTCGCCGCTGAGGGCGTTTGCGCCTTTGAGTATCATGTCGCCCGCTTTGAGGCCGTCGGCGACGTCGAAGATCGTCAAACCCTTCTGCCAGACGCCGTTGACGATCACCACGTCGGCGGGCTTGCCGGCCGGGGATGACTGGCCCGGCGGCACAACCGCCCCACGCCTGAAGCCCTCGCGAGAGAAGCCTTTTCGCTGGCCGACGGCATCGAGGACTTCCTCGGCCACGTAACCGTTGGTAGTCCCGGCCACGATCACCAGCGTGCCTTTGTCCAGCACCTCATGCACGCTGGGGTGCGCAAGGATACCCTTGCCGATCAGGCGCTTGCTCATCGAAGGAGTCAGCACGAATTGCTTGAGTTTCACCTGTAACTCCGTGGTCTCTACGTCCGCGAGGCCTTTTTGGAGGAGCGGGGCGTCTTAGTGCGGGTGCGTTTGGCCATGATCTTCCGTTCCCACTCGGCCGCGACCTCTTTCGCGTGCGCGGTGATCTCTTCCGGAGTCATCCGCGCCAGCTTTTCGCTCAGAAGCTCCCTGGCCTTCCAGACCTCAATCTGTCTCTTGCTGTATTTCATCTTGTTCACCGCCTAAGCGTGCGATGCGTTCAAGAAAGCCGCCCTTGGTTGCCATTTTTCGCTCAGATGTACTCGCTGAAGAGTTCCCTGCTGGGGCGGGTGATGACGGTTTCGGCCACGAGGAGGCCGCGTTTGCGGACCTCGGCCGCGGCGGCGGAGACGGCGGACCGGCAGTCGCCGACCGTGCCTGTCATCAGGCAGAAGCCCTTTCCGCCGAGGGCCATTGCAACGTGTATGCGGAACAGTTGGACCTTGGCGGCCTTGGCGGCGGCATCGGCGGCGGCCAGGACGCTCACGCCGCTGAACGTCTCGACGATGCCGAGGGCACCCACGTCCGGGTCGGAGATGGTCACCGACTGGCCCAGGGCGGGGAAGACGGACTCGTGGACGTTGGGGATCTCGACGTGGTCGATGACGGACTCGCTGGGGGCAGCCAGCGCGGCGCGGATGGCCGAGGCGACGTCGCTGACCGAGCCGCCCACGACGATGAAGTACTTGCCCGAGCAGATCGTCCGGGCGATGAGGATCTCGACGTTTGCGGCCTTGAGCATCGCGTCCTGAACCTGGTAGCCCACGGCGATGCTGGAAAGCTCGACTGCGCCAATGGATTTCGGGATAGCCATGTTTATCGTTCCTACCGGCTGGTGCCGCCGGCCTCGATCCACACCGTTGCGGCGTCGATGGCGGTAACGGCGCCGTCGATGCTGGCATGCACGGGTGTACCCAAGGCGGGCTTGGAGTCCTTGACGTGTACTCGCCCGACTACGTCGCCGACGCGCAGGACCTGGCCCACCGTCACCGCGGGCTCGCACGGCGCGCCGACGTGCTGTTTGAGCTTGATGCCCACTCGCCGGGGCCGGAGCGGCTCATCGGCCAGCGGCCCGACGTTGACGAAGCCCGTCAGGCCAAGCTTTTGCATAAGCCTGTGGGTGGGCGCCTTGCGGTTGGGCAGGTGCAGCTCGCTACGTCGCGGGTTAAACGGCGGGTCCCGCCATTGCTTGCCCTGCGAGGCGATGCGGCGCTTGTTCTGGGAGCAGACGTTCTTGGGGTCGAGGTCTTCCGGGCAGGAGTAAAGGCTGCACAGGTTGCACTCGCAGCAGAAGCTCGTGCCGCGCACATCGGCCTCGCCGACGAGGTTGAAGGCCAGCGACCGCATCGCGCGGTGCGGCTCGATGGGGTGGCCCAGAAGCCACCGCGGGCACAGCTCGGTGCAGAAGCTGCACTGGTCGCACGCGCTTCGGCCGATGCGGACGATCTGTTTCCAGTCCTGCCGCCGCCTGCGGACCACGATATGATCGTCCGGCAGCACGAGAATGCCGCCGGTGGTCTTGTCGACGACCGCGTCGTGGTTGTCCTCGATGTATCCCATCATCACGCCGCCCACGATGTAGTTGGCTGGGCCGCACGTCGGGCCTCCGGCCGCGGCGACGCATTGGCTCATCGGCGTGCCCACCGGCGCGCAGATGGTGACGGGGTTGGCGACGGCGCCGCCGACGGTCAGGTACGTCTGCGTAACGGGCCTCTCGCCCGCCAGCGCGACGTTAAGGGCCGTCTCGACGTTCAACACCACCGCCCCGACATCCCGCGGCAGGCCGCCGGGCGGAATCACCCGCCCGAGGACTTCGTGGACCATGATGAACTCGTCGCCGGCCGGGTACGCGTCGCCGAGGGCGGCTATGTCCATGCCGGGGCCAAGCATGGGCCGCAACTTGGCGATCACGTCGGTGTACTTGTTCTTGATCCCGACGACTCCCCGCGCGGCGCCGACGAGCCTCATTGCCGCGTCCAGGCCGGCAAGGACGCCCTCGCCGTGGCGGCGGAGGATTTCCTTGTCCTTGTGCAGCAGCGGCTCGCACTCGGCGGCGTTGATGAGCACGGTGTCCGCCTTGGCGGAGAGCTTGACGTGCGTGGGAAATCCCGCGCCGCCCGCCCCGACGACGCCGGCGCTGGCGATCTGCTCAATGGAGATAGTGCTGGTGCTCATGGAGGCAGAGTATAGCATACGGCCCGCCCGGCGGCTCACGGGAATCCGCCCCTCGGTCGGGCACAGTCGCACATGAACCTTCGGTTCACCCGATAAGAGAAGAAGCCGAGGACGAGGACGAGAACGAGGACGAGGACGAGGGCTGTCGCCAGGGTCACGCCCCGTATATCAAGTGGCCCGCCGCGGCGCCCCGCCAAACTGGAAACCGCCTCGATGGCGGCCTGCCCTTTGGCTCGGCAGCGTAAGAAGCTTTACCAACGCCACCATACGTATCAGGCACGAACCGACTCCGCCGAGGTTCTGTTCCGAAAAGACGACGATCAGTGGTCGGGGCACGATCGCAGCGTCAGCAATCGTCCTCGTTCTCGTCCTCGGCTTTTCGTTTCTCGGGCGAAAAGAGGGTTCATGTCTCGTGCGTAGAAAAGACACCCGGTCATGGCAGGGAGAGCCTATGCACGGCGGCGAGAGGGACTCAGGGGCCAGCCGTCTGCGCGCACGCGCACCGACCCGGCCGGCCCGCAGTCCCCGCGGGTTGCCCCGCTATCGGTTGAGGCCCTTTTGGAGATGGAGCTTCATCATCCGCCCGACCTTGAACTTTACGGTGCGCTTTGGGGGCACCTCGACGCGTTGGAGCGTCTTGGGGTTCTGGGCGGTGCGGGCGGCCCGTTTCTTGGTCTCGAAAACGCCGAAGTCGCGGAACTCCAAACGGTTTCCGTGGCCCAACTCCTCGATCATGTCGTCCAGAAAACTCTGGACGATCTTCTTGACGATCACGCGCTTGGCGCCGGTCTGATCGGCAATCCGGTCCACCAGTTCCTTTTTGGTCACCGTAGCCATGGAGGTCCCTTTCGCAACAATTCAACACTTACGAATGTTACTATTCCTGAAGCACAAACCTGACACTGAACATCCATGCCGTGAAAACGCGGGAAACCATCCTTGCACCGCAACTTATCTTATCTTACGCCGCATATTCCGGAACAACAAGCAAAAAACAGAGTTACGGAACAGCCGTGAGCGACCATTGTTTCCGGCACGAGCGAATGTCTGATTCGACTCCAATGTCGTTTTGCCGAATCGCGAGTCTTTATTGCGGATTGCGTCCCGGCGCGCCGGGACGCAATCCGCAATGAACTCCAAGCGGTCAAACAATGGTATCACCTTGAAAAGGAT
>CAYOBS010000228.1:0-6326 GCA_964402305.1 uncultured Planctomycetaceae bacterium
GAGGCGGTGATGACGATCCGCCGCACCTGCTGGCGCCTGCCGGCCTGGAGGCACTGGAATATGGCCGAATGCTCGCTGTCAACCGGCAGCACGTGTACGCCGGCGGCGCGGGCGGCGGGCATGACGATAGCCCCGGCCATCACAAGCGTTTCCTTGTTGGCGATGGCAAGTGTCGCGCCGCACTCGATGGCCGCCAGCGTGGGGGCAAGCCCGGCCGTGCCCACAACGCCGGAAAGCACCACGTCCGGGCGAGTCCGGCGGATCAACTCCGTCATGGCGTCGGGCCCGGAGAGGATCTCCAGAGCCTGTCCGCCGGCATCGGCCCAGGCCAGGCGCATCGCCTCGGCGCTTTGGGGCGAAGTGATCGCCACCGCCTCGGGTCTAAACTCGCGGGCCTGCTCCCAAAGGAGCCGCCAGTTGTCCCCCGCCGCAAGCGCGCAGACGCCAAGGCTCGGCTGGGAGGCAATGACCTCCAGCGCCTGTGAGCCTATGCTGCCCGTCGAGCCGAGTATCGCTACACGCCTTGTCTTCACGCGACAGGGAGTCCTTGCCCGCATTGCGGATTGTCCCGATGCATCGGGACGGATTGCGTCCCGGCGCGCCGGGAGCGGATTTCCGTAATCATTGTGCAACATGATACACGCCGCCGCGCACGTTGCAACCGCCGGGCCGTCGCCTATAATCGGCGACATGAGCGACAAGAGATTCGAGTACGATGAACTGGTCTTCAAGGGCCGGGTTGCCGAGGTGCATAAGGTCGGCGTGAGAATGCCCGACGGGCGCGTGGTTCAGCGCGACTGGATTCGCTACAACGGCGCGGCCGTGATTTTACCGATCCTTGACGATGGGTCTATCGTGCTGATACGCAACTACCGTTTCGCGGTCGAGGAGACGCTCTACGAGCTGCCGGCCGGGATGCTCGACGACGGCGAGGACCCCGCCGCCGGGGCCGCTCGCGAACTGACCGAGGAGACCGGCTACGCCGCCGGGCGGCTGGAAAAGCTTGGCTGGTACTACACCGGCCCCGGCTCATGCAACGAGTTGATGCACGCGTTCGTGGCGACGGGCCTCTCGGCCGGGCCGCAGAAGCTCGAAGCCTACGAGCAGATCGAGACCGAGGCGATCGGCGACGCCGACGTTCGCGCGATGGTCGCCGACGGGCGGATCCACGACGCAAAGACGATCGCCACGCTGTGCCTGTGGTGGCTGCTAAAGGGCATGTAGCTGTCAGGCTGCGCCGGGAAACGTGTCTAACGACCAGGTTTATTCGCAGTTGATGAGGCTTGGCTAAAGGAATCCCGAAAAAGTTCCGAAAAAGGCGGCAGCATTTGGAGTGCGGCGGCTAAGACGCCGCTTTGGATCAAAGGCACGGATAGGCGCTCAATCCAAAGCGGTGTCTACGTCCTGCTTCGCTAACGCTTCGCTGGACTCCGCCACACGCACTCCACATGGGCAAGCCCCCTGGAGGTGTTTGGCGCCACTGGAGACTCGCGCGGATGGGTTTGGCAGATCGGCCATATTGGAAAGACGATGCCGGCGCCGAACCGGGCGGCGGCTTCATGCGCGGCATGTCCGTCGGCCTGCCCAAGCCCTCCAAGGCCGTCAAGTGGCTGCTGATTATCAACGCGGCGGCGTTCGTGCTTCAGTTGGTGCTTGATAAGAGCCTGCATGAACCCCTCAACTTCTGGCTTGGCGCGACGGCGGGGGGCTTCTGGCAGGTCTGGCGGTACTTGACGTTCCAGTTCCTCCACGACACGTCGAACCTTTGGCACATAGCCCTTAACATGCTGGGCCTGTACATGTTCGGCACGCCGCTGGAGCAGTTGTGGGGCTTGCGGCGGTTCCTGCGGTTTTACCTTACTTGCGGCGCGGTGGCGGGGCTGGTGTACGTAATCGTCGGGCTGCTGCTTGGCAATCCGGGGTGGGTGCCGCTTATCGGCGCATCCGGCGGCGTGTTCGGAATACTGCTGGCCTGCGCGGTGCTGTTGCCGGACTTGAAGCTCATCCTGGTGGTCTTTCCCGTGCCGATCCGCCTGGCCGCGGTTATCATCTTCGGCGGAATGATCCTCGTCCTGCTCGGCAGCCTCAGGGCGGGCGCGTATTCGGGGAACTTCTGGTCGCAGGTCGCCCACCTCGGCGGGGCGGGCATGGCCGCGATCTGGCTGTGGGTTATCCCGCGATTCGGCGGAATGGCCCAGGACGCCGTCCGGCGGGCCAGCCGCGGCGCGTGGCAGCGCAAAATGCAACGCCGTCGCGACGAGCAGGCCGATATCGACAGAATCCTGGATAAGATCCGCATCGAAGGACTCGCAAGCCTCACGCGAAAGGAAAAGCACACGCTCAAGGAAGCCACACACAGACAGCAGAAGGAAGACCGCGACATATCCAGACTATGAAATATATCTCCACCAGAGGACAAATCGACGCGGTCGACTTCCAGCAGGCCGTCCTTATGGGCCTGGCCGACGACGGCGGACTCATCATCCCGCGGTCCATCCCGGACGTTGCCGACAAGCTCGGCCGCTGGCGAAAGCTCAGCTACCCGCAGCTCGCCTTCGAGGTCATCCGCCTGTTCGCCACGGACATCCCCGAGGCGCTGCTTGGCGAGTTGATCGACCGCACCTACGGGCGGGCGTTCCCCGAAGGCGTCGCGCCGGTCGTTCGCGTGGGCGGCCTGATGGTCATGGAACTATTCCACGGGCCGACGCTGGCGTTCAAGGACGTTGCCCTGCAACTGCTGGGCAACCTCTTCGAGTACATCCTGGCCCCGCGGCAGGGGGCGATGAACATCCTGGCCGCCACCAGCGGCGACACGGGCAGCGCGGCCATTTGCGGCGTTCGCGGGCGCACCGGGATTCGAATCTTCGTCATGCACCCCGCGGGGGCCGTCTCGCCCATCCAGGAACGGCAGATGACCACCGTCCTGGACGACAACGTCCACAACCTCGCCGTCCGGGGCTCCTTCGACGACTGCCAGAACATCATGAAGTCGCTCGCCGGCGACCTGGAGTTCAAGCGAAAGTATCATCTCGGCGCGGTCAACAGCGTCAACTGGGCGCGCGTGCTGGCGCAGATCGTCTACTACTTCCGGGCGGCGTTCGAGGCCTGCGACGCCGCCGGGTCAAAGGCCGCGGCCGTCTGCGTGCCGACCGGCAACTTTGGCAACGTCCTGGCCGGATGGTACGCGCGGCAGATGGGCGCGCCGATTGGCCGGCTCATCCTGGCCACCAACCGCAACGACATCCTCGCGCGGTTCTTCAGCACCGGCGAGTATTCGCTGGGCAAGGTCGCCCAGACGCTCGCGCCGTCGATGGACATCCAGGTGGCGAGCAACTTCGAGCGGTATCTCTATTACCGTGCCGGCTCCTCGCCTGCCGCACTGACCGCCCTGATGGATCAGCTCCGCAAGACCGGCGCCCTGCGGGTGGCGCCTGACGGCAGCGGGGCGGTGGACCCGCTTTTCGCCTCCGCCGCGGCCGACGAGCAGCAAATCCTTGACGCCATCGGCACGACGTGGCGGGACCACAAGTACCTTCTCGACCCGCATAGCGCCGTCGGCGTTTCGGTTGCCCGGCGGCTGGCCGGCGGCATCGACGAGCCGATCGTCTGCCTGGCCACGGCCCACCCGGCCAAGTTCCCCGCCGCAATCCGGCGAGCCACCGGCGAGGACCTCGCCCATCACCCCGCCATCGACCGCCTGATGGACCTGCCGACCCGCTGCACCGACGTGCCCAACGACGCGGATAAGGTGCGGGAGTTCATCGTCGAGACGGTAGCCCGTAGTCGGTAGCCAGTAGCCAGGGTGAAGAAACGGCGGAACCGGGAACCTGGAACCCGGAACCGGGGAGAAGAAACGGCGTGTCCGGTAGCAGGTGGGCGAGGCTGTCCGATAATTCTTGTAGCCTTGTGTTGCTTTCCGGCCCTGAAGGGGCCGGGGGCGCATAGCCGGGCGGTGAACGTACTCGTGAACCCCCGGAATGCGCTTCCCCTATATCTGGAGCCCCGGTAGGGGCGATGGAGCCGTTTTCGTGAACGAACCAATCCATCGCCCCTCCGGGGCTCCTTGTATTTATTGAGCTTTCCGTGGGTTCGCTGCGCTCACCCACGGCTATGTGCCGCCGGCCACCTTCGGGGCCGGAAAGCAACAGAAGCAACATCCATCCGCGGTCAGCCCCCCGCGAACTTCCTTTGCCACTCCCGGTAGACTATACTCCCGGTTTGCGTTCTTGCGGACGCATGCACCACGGGCATCAAAGGACACCAGTCATGCTTAGAATTGCGATTACCGGCGCGGCCGGGCGGATGGGGCGGCGGCTCGCCGCGCTGGCGATAGAGGCCGGGACGTTCGACCTTGCCGCGGCGATGGAGATGGCCGGGCACGAGGCAATCGGTCGGGATGTCGGCGAACTGGCCGGGACGGGGCCGTTCGGCGTGAAGGTCGGCGTGGACCTGCCGGCCGGGGCGGAGGTCGACGTGTTGATCGACTTCTCGCTGCCGGAGGGCACGATGAAGTTCCTGCCCATCTGCCGGCAGCGGAAGATTCCGATCGTTATCGGCACGACGGGCCTGACGGCCAGCCAGCAGGCGGAGGTGGCGGACACGGCCAGGGAGATTCCGATCATTCAGGCGGCGAATTTTTCGGTGGGCGTCAACGTGCTGCTGAAGGTGGTGGCGATGGTTGCCAAGGCACTTGGGCCGGACTACGACATCGACGTCGAGGAGACTCACCACCGCTTCAAGAAGGACGCCCCGTCCGGCACAGCCATCGCCCTGGCGCGGAGCATCTGCCGGTCTCTTGGCAAGGATTACGGCGATGTGGCGGTGCTAGGCCGGGGCGGGATTTGCCCGCGCCAGCCCGGCGAGATCGGCATGCACGCCCTTCGCGTCGGCGACACGGTGGGCGAGCACACGGTGCATTTCGGCAACCTCGGCGAGACGGTGCATATCGGACATTCCGCCCACACCCGCGACACGTTTGTCCGCGGCGCCCTGCGGGCCGCCCAGTGGCTCATCGGCAGGAAGCCCGGCATCTACGACATGCAGGATGTGCTGGACCTTCGGTAATGTTCAATGTTCAATGCTCAATGTTCAATGATGAATGCCAGGAATGCCATGAATGCCATGAATGCCAAAAGGCTCCAGGCTTCATGCTACAGACTTCAGGTACTGCAAGGGCTCCGCGAGATGACGCCCTGGGTCTGATCGGTTCCCGAAGCGGGAACAAGCTGTTGAGGCCTGCTCGCTTCAGCGAGCAGGGCCCGATCCCGATGCAGACCGGGATCGGGTGCAGTATGAAGCCCGAAACAGGAAGCCTGAAGCCTTTAGAATCCGCACAGGAATTGGAACGATGAAAAGCCCGATTGACCTGCGAAGCGACACGATAACCCAGCCGACGCCTGCGATGCGGCAAGCGATGGCCGAGGCGCCCGTCGGCGACGACGTCTTCGGCGAGGACCCGACCATACGGCGGCTCGAGCAGGAGACGGCCGAGGCGCTCGGCAAGCCGGCGGCTGTGTTCATGCCGTCGGGCACGATGGCCAACCAGGTCGCCTTGCGGACTCACACCGAGCCGGGCGACGAGGTGGTGATGAACGCCGATTCGCACATTTACTTCTACGAGGCCGGCGCCCCGGCGGCGCTTTCCGGCGTGATGTGCAGGCTGCTGCCGGGCAGGCGCGGCATGTTCACCGCCGGCGAGCTTCGCGCGGCGCTTCGCCCGGCCGACGTGCATTTCCCGCGGACGAAGCTGGTGTGCGTCGAGAACACCCACAACCGTGGAGGCGGGAGCATCTGGCCGATCGAGCAGATCGCCGAGGTCGCCGAGGCCGCCCGCCAGGCGGGCCTGAGGCTGCACATGGACGGCGCGAGGCTTTGGAACGCCTCGGTTGCCACCGGCATATCCGAAAGCCGCTACGCGAGCTATTTCGACTCGGTCAGCGTGTGCTTTTCCAAGGGCCTAGGTGCGCCGGTCGGCTCGGCCCTTGCCGGCGGGCAGGAGTTTATCGCCCATGCCCGGCGGTTCCGCAAGATGTTCGGCGGCGGGATGCGGCAGGGCGGGATAATCGCGGCCGGGGCGCTGCACGCCCTGCGCAACCACCGCGCCCGCCTGGCCGACGACCACGCCAACGCCCGCACGCTGGCCCAGGCCCTTGCAGCCATGCCGGGCGTCGAACTGGACCCGGCGGACGTGGAAACCAACATCGTGTTCTTCCGCGTGAAGTCGATGTCCGCCGAAGAGCTTGAGGCAAAGCTCAAGGACGCCGGCGTGCTTGTCCTGGCGCTGGGCGCCGATCGCGTCCGCGCGGTGACGAGCCTGATGGTGGACG
>CAYOBS010000229.1:0-6326 GCA_964402305.1 uncultured Planctomycetaceae bacterium
GACCTGGGACGGAGCCCCAGGGCGACAGCCTACCTACGCAAGAACCGGATGAGCCCGAAATATTGTTCTGAATTTGATGTTACAGCCCTCTTGCGGAAATGTCGAGATGATGGTATACTATGCGTTGCCCGTTACAATTGGGATATTGGGATGTCGATTGGTGTTTTGCTGAATGGCGACCATGGCGCTTGCGCATGGTTCTTGTGTTCCTGAGCCGTAGATGTTGGTACCCCGCGGATCGGGCGTATCAATTGAAAAAGTTGGTCCCAAGTGGTCCTTCGAGCTTGGCTGCCTGAGGGTTGGCGGCGGGCTCGCCAGTTGGAGAGTCTCGTGAACCTTGCTAATAATTCGCGCGCATCGACTGCAGTGGGGCTTCTTTCACTGGTTATCCTTCTGCCGGGCGTTGTCGGCTGCGGCACGGAGAAGGTTGTCACGCAGGACCTGGAGAAATTCCAGAAAGCCGGCCCCGTGAGGTTCGAAGTCGACGTTGCCGCTTTGGTCCAGGCCAAGACTCCTATCGGCCCCTACCGGGTTGTTCCGGGAGACCTGCTCTCCATTCACCTGCCTGTTCTGGACCCGCTTTCCAACAGTCTTACCGACGGTTCCAGCGGAGTCTTGCTGCGCCGCGTTGACGATGATGGTAGTATCTGGCTGCCTCTGCACGATAAGGTGGCCGTCAGCGGCAAGAGCTTCAGCGAGATCGAAGCCCAGATCACCAAGATTTACTACCCCGGCATGCTGAACCATTCACCGGGTGTGGTTGTGCAGGTGGCGGACTATTCCACCCGCTACGTAGACCTGGTGGGCGGGGTGCTCACTCCTGGGCGATACCAACTCCGAAGCGACGAGATGTCCTTGGTTGCGGCCCTGATGAAGGCCGGCAACGTCACAGCCCAGGGGGCCGGGCTGATCCGCATCGGCCGGCCAGGCGAGAAGGAATTCAAGGAGGTCATGCTGCCGATCAAGGGGGCGACGCAGCCGTTTGCCGATGTGCCGCTTTCCGGCGGGGAGACCATTGAGGTCGCCGCGTTGCACGGACAGTTGTTCACCGTTGTAGGCCTTATCAAGCAGCCCGGCACCTATAACCTGCCCGTCGGCGCCAGAATTAACCTGATTCAGGCCCTTGGGCTTGCCGGTGGAGTCGACCCGATCAGCGACCCGAGGCAGGTGGTAATCTACCGCCAGGACGACAAGGACAACCTTGTCTCGGCGCGGTTTGAGCTTAACGGCAATAAGTCGTGGGCGTGGAAGAACTCCCTGTTTGACGACAGCAGCCTGAGCGAGGGGGCCTTTGTGCGGATCAAGGCCGGCGACGTTATCGTTCTGGAGAATACGCTCAGGACGCGCACGCGAACGTTCCTGGCCCAGACGATTTCCCTCAGTGCAGGCGCCAGCGCGACGGCTAACACGCAGGCGACATACTACAAGGATTTCAACACCTCCGGAGGAACGCGTAGCCGCCAGTAGGCGGCCGCGGAGAGGGAGCGGCGGCATGGCAGGCGAAATAGACTTTCCCAGGCGAAGCGAGATCCAGGCGCCCGAGGCCGGTTTGGCGCCGCATGCCGACGGCATGCCTGCGCCGGTGATGGTCCACGCGCCCGGAGGCGGGCTGGTCCACATCCTTTGGCGTCGCCGGCTGATCGTTCTGATCTGCCTGCTTTTGAGCGTTGCCGGCGCGTATGCGTACCTCAGGCTGGCCACGCCGGTCTACATCAGCAGTTCACGGATTTACGTGCAGCAGAGCGGCCCCAGGATCATGTCCCCCGAAGAGGGCGGCGACCGGGCCTCGGCCAACTACCTCAACAACGAGTGCCAGGTCATGCGGTCGGGCCCCATCCTGGGCGCTGCCATGGACGCCCCCGGCATAAAGGATCTGCGGACCTTCGCCGGCGCCGAGAGCCCGATATCCCTGCTGGCCAAGGGCCTCAGCATCGCCCCGGGCAAGAGCGACGACCTGATCACAGTCTCCTTCGAGTCCTACTACCCCGAGGACACTGCCGCGGTAACCAACGCGGTGGTGGACGCCTACGTCGCGCACCAGTCGACACGCAAGCGGAATACCGCCGCCGAGATTCTGGCGATCCTCCAGAAGGAAAAGGTCAAGCGGGACGCCGAGATCGAGGAATCCCTCAATGCGCTGCTGGAGTTCAAGCGGCTGCATCCTGAAATGGGCTTCCAGGGTGAAAAGGGCAACACCATCATCCAGAAGCTGGACCGGCTCAGTACGGCGCTGACCGAGGCCGAGCTTCAATTGGTCGACGCCAATGCGGACTACCAAAGCGTCATGTCCATGAAGGATGACCCGGGGAAGGTCCGGCAGTTCTTCGAAGTCAAGAGGGCCATGGGCGGGGTTTTCGTCTCCACGCAGGATGAGACATCGCGACTCCAGGCCGACCTTACCGCGCTGCGGCTGCAGGATGAGACCCTTAAGCGACAGTACCCCACAAGCCATCCAGCCGTCCAGTTCAGCGAAAAGCGAATCGCCGATGTAACCAGTAAGATCCAGGAGCGAGAAAACGCCGTGGCCGCCACCCAGCTCGCGGTCATCCAGCAACAGTACAAGGTTGCCCTGGAGAAGTACGAGCGGACCAAGGCCGCCTATGACGGGCAACTCCTGGCCGCCACTGGCCTCAACAGGGTCATGGCCGACTACACGCGCCTGGAACACACCTGGCAGAAGGCGAGCAAGCTTGCCGAGGTCGTTGACCAAAGGATACGGGAACTCAACGTGACCGAGGACGTCGGCGCGCTGAACATCAGCGTGCTCGAGCCGGCGGTCCGGCCGAACTCCCCGTTCAAGCCCGAACCACTTCGTGTCGTCGCCATCGCGGTGGCCATGGGGGTTCTGGTGGGCGTGGGGCTGGCGTTGCTCCGCAATAGCATGGACAAACGCCTTGTCTCGGCCGAAGAGGTCTCTTCCAAGCTGGGCGTGCCGGTGCTAGGCGTCCTGCCGCGGGTGAAGGCCGTAGCTGGGCAAGAGCTGGGGCGCATGGTGCTGGACTCGCCCTCGACGCCGATCGCCGAGGCCTATCGCGCGATCCGAACGACCTTGCGTTTCGGGTCGCAGGCATCAGGTGCCCGGAAGATCCTGATAACAAGCCCGATGGCCGGGGAAGGCAAGAGCACTCTGGTCAGCAACCTGGCAATCCTGATGGCCCAGTCCGGGCGCAGGGTCCTGGTGGTCGATGCCGACCTTCGCTGGCCGCACCAGCACGAGATATTCCAGGTCTCCAATGACCTGGGCCTCGCTGGCGTGCTCTTGGGCCGGGGCGACCTTGCCCGGGCGATATGCCGCTCCACCGAGGGCGGCCCAGACGTTCTGCCGGCCGGGCACCTGGATGGCAATCCATCGGAAATCCTCAACACGCTGACCTTCCTGAAGCTGATGAGTGGGCTTGGGAACTCCTACGACACCGTTTTGGTGGATTCCCCGCCGGTGATGCTGGCGACCGACTCGCTGGTCCTTGCCGCGGTGTGCGACGGGACAATTCTGGTGCTTCGCTCCGGCCGGTCCAACCGCGACATGGCGCACCATTCGATCGAGGGCTTGCTGGGCGTCGGGGCCAGGGTGCTGGGCGCGGTCGTCAACGGCCTGCGCAAGCCCAAGAAAAGCCAAAGTTACTACTCGGGGTACTACCCGGCCCGGGACGGCGCCGGCAAGAGCGCCATAACGGCCCCAGCGCCGTCCGATGGCGCGGTTTCGCAATAGCAGCAGTAGTAGCCCAGTCGTCGATTTCACCCCGGCAATGGAGGCTGGGAGGTTTGGAACGGAGGCCTTATACGATTCTCAACTCGTCGGGTGCACCGACAGGGACAGAGTGCGCGCCGAGTACGTCACGCGAATGCTGAAACTCAGTGACAACCCGCCTATGATCCCCCCGGGGATTCAGAGCGTAGCTGAGATGGAAGGCCCCTGGTGGGTCGCCCACACCAAGGCCCGGTTCGAGAAGGCCTTTGCCTGGGATCTGCTGAACCGGGGGATCGACTACTTCCTGCCGCTGAGGGAGAAGGTGGCGATATCGGGCGGCAAGAAACGCCGCGTGCAGATGCCCCTGTTTACGTCGTACGTGTTTTTCTCCGGGACAACCGAGCAGCGCTACGCCGCCATGACTACCGGGCGGCTCTGCCAGACCATCGAGGTGAAAGACCAGGACCGCTTCCTGTCGCAGATCTCCGCGATCCAAAAGGCGCTGGCCGGCAAGTTGCCCATGGACCCTTACCCCTTCGCCGCCGTGGGGCGCCGCTGCCGCGTTACGGCCGGCCCACTGGAGGGCATGGAAGGGGTTGTAGTCCAGCGAGACAAGCTGGCCAGGCTGGTGCTGGAGATCAGCATTCTCGGCCAGGGGGCTTCCGTGGAGATCGACGCCGACCTGCTGGAGGCCATGGACTGACGCTATGTTCGGCGGATACCAGACATACGAGATTGTATTCCTGGGCGCCATGCTTGTGGCGATTCTGGCCACGGCACTGGTTACCAGGCTGGCTCGGGCGATGCGGATCCTGGATCAGCCCGGCGAAAGGAAGGTCCACGCCGCCGCCATACCCCGCGTTGGCGGGGCGGCCATCGTGTTTGCGTCTTTCGTGATGGTTCTGCCGATCCTGGGCCTGGACAACGCCGTCGGCGCGGCGGCCAGGGAGTGCCAGACCCAGCTCATCATGATCCTCGCCGGCGGGCTGTTCATGTTCGCCGTGGGCATTGTGGACGACATCCGCGGCCTGAAGGCCCGCACCAAGTTCATCGCACAGATCATGGCCGCCGCGGGCGTCTGCGCCGCGGGGGTCCGCATCGACTCCTTTGGCATGGGCGGCGAGCATGTCCTGAACCTCGGCTGGCTGTCCTGGCCCCTGACCATGCTGTGGATCGTCGGCATCACCAACGCCATGAACCTGATCGACGGCCTGGACGGTCTGGCGGCCGGCATATCCACGGTGACATGCGGGGTGATCGCGGCTTTCGCCGTATACACCGGCCAGCCGGTCATGGCGATCCTGATGCTGGGGATACTGGGCAGCCTGCTGGGCTTCCTGTTCCTGAACTTCAACCCCGCCCGCATCTTCATGGGCGACTGCGGCAGCCTGTTCCTGGGCTTCGTCCTGGCCTCGGCCAGCGTGCAGTGCGCCCAGAAGGCCGCGACCGTGGTCGGCCTGGCGGTGCCATTCCTGGCGATGGGCGTGCCCATCTTCGACACGCTCTTCAGCATGCTGCGGCGGGGCCTGGAGCGGCGGGGGCTCTTTTCCCCTGACCGCGGGCATATCCACCACCGACTGCTGGACGGTGGCCTTCGCCAACACCAGGTGGCGATACTGGTCTACTTCGTGACCCTGGTCGCGGCCGGCCTGGGCCTGTTCATGATCTTCGTCCGCGGCGAGGTGGCTTTCGCCATCTTCGTCCTGGTTGTGACGCTCCTGGTCCTGGTCTTCCGGGCGGCCGGCGCCGTGCGACTCCGAGAGACCCTCGTCAAGTTGCGCCACACGCGGGCTATCGCCCAGGAAGCCCACCAGCAGCGGCTCGTCTTCGAGCAGGCTCAACTGGCCATGCGAACCGCAAGCACGTTCGACCAGTGGTGGGCCGCCACCTGCGACGCGGCCAGAAATCTCGGCTTCGCGAGGCTCACCCTCCGGCTTTCCAGCAGGGACGGCGCCGACCGAACCCTCGTCTGGCACCTGTCCGAGGACGTCGATGCATCAAAGGCCGTCGCCATCACGCTGCCCATTCGTGACCGCCGGGCCGGCTCGACCATGCAGGTCCGATTGCTCTCGACAGCCGATGGGTCCATCGAGTCCGTCGGCAGGCGGGCCACCTTCTTCGGCCGCCTTATGGATGAGAACGGCCCCGCGAGCCTGTCGCCGGCTGTCGAGGCCCCGCCGGCCGGGGTGTCCTACGAGCTCTCCGGCCAAGCCGGCCAAGCCGACGACGATTCTGACCAGGATGAGCGCACGCAAACCGAGGTCCCGCTTAGAATTGCCAAAAAAGCCAAAAAAGCTCAGTGAACCGCGGCGGGCAGGGGGGGATTACCAGAGGATTCAGAAAAGTGGGAAGTAGGAAGTAGGAAGTAGGAAGTGGGAAGCAGGAAGTGGGAAGTAGGAAGCAGGAAGTGGGAAGTAGGAAGTAGGGAGTAGGGAGTAGGGGCACAATCCAGGCGACAGCCCTCGTGCTCGGCCTTGACCCGGGAGGCCGGCACAGGAACACCCCCAAAACGTCGCCGCCGGCCCAGGCGTTCCGACCGGCGGCTTACGTGAACTCAAAGAACCGCAAAAACCCTCGAAACAGGCGGCGTCGTGTGGCATCCCGGACCTTCGCGAGGTTCACCCGGGTCAGCCTAACC
>CAYOBS010000230.1:0-6283 GCA_964402305.1 uncultured Planctomycetaceae bacterium
GACTTCGAATCTCGCGGAGCGTTCGTAGTGACGCCGTAAGGCGTTATGTTTCTCTGCAATGGCCGCCGCGCGAGATTCATTCAGGGTACGCATTAAGGCTCGCGGGGGCTGGCTTGGTTTTGTCTTGAGGCCTTCGGGGCCAATGAGTTCCGGGGATTACCTTGCGGCGGCCCGGCAGCGGAAGAGGCGGACCTCGGCGGGGTGGAGGGTTACCGTCAGCGCGGCGTCGGGCTGGTAGACCATGTCGTCCTGGTTCATTTGTTGCGGCCGCCAGTAGACAGGCCCGATGCCCCTGGCGGGAACCGACCACGCGGCGGTTCGGCGGCACGAGACGGCCAGGATGTCGCCGCCGCGGCGCGCCAGGACCGATGGGCATTGGGCAAGGCTGATGTACATGCCTGCCGAGGCGACGGCGACGGCGGCGCCCGCGGCCACGAGGCGCCAGCCCCGGCGGCGGATCAGGAGCGCAGAGCCCATCGCCACCAGCAGCAGGACAGCGGCCAGGAAGATGCTCCGCGTGACCCACGTGGGCCAGCGGGGCAGGTCCTCGATGTAGGCGTCGTAGGCAGGCGGGTCGATCAGCTTGTCGCGTGCGGCCTCGACGGCGGCGACGTTGTCGGTCTCGGCAGTTACGTCGCGCCGCAAGACGGCCGGGGCGGTTGGCGAGGCCTCGGCCAGCAGGCGCACCACGTAAGTCTCGCGGACCGAGACCATCGGCAGCAGCACGCGGAAGCTGCCCGTGGCGCCCGGGGCCATGGAGGTCTCGTAGAACATGGTCGGCCCGCCGGCTTCGCGGCGAATCGCCAGCGCCCGTGCCGCCCGCGGCAACTCGCTGTTGGGGTCGGCGACGGTGAGTTCGGCCGGGACGAATCCCTCGGCCGTCACGGCCGCGGCGGGCAGGGGGGCAAGGCGGATCTCGACTTCCGCACGCGCCGCCGTCGCGGAGAAAACCAACGCCAGGATGGTGAGTGACAGACCTGAGTTTCTGGCACGAGCGAATGTCCGATTCGACTCTGATGTCGTTTTGCCGAATCGCGAGTCTTTATTGCGGATTGCGTCCCGGCGCGCCGGGAGCGGATTGCGGATTGCCTCGGCCAAGGCTTTTGGGAGAAGGAAATCCGTCCCGGCGCGCCGGGACAATCCGCAATCCGCAATGAAATCCAGGCGGTCAAACAATGGTATCACTTTGCAAATGATATATTTAAGCACAGCCAGATAATTCCACTTAGGGGTCATTTCTTCCCCCTGGCCGCGTCGATCATGCGGCGTACACGGAGGACTTCGCCGACGGACCACGCCTGTGCGATGCATCCTCGCGGGCTGTGAGGCGCGTCGCCGTCGAATATCTCGCTTATGTACCCGACGCCGGCGGCGCGGAGGTGGTCGTTGAATCCGTCTAGCCACTTGCTCGCCTGTGCCAGGGCGAAGGGCTTGAAGTTCTCGACCTTGAGGTATGCCTCGATGAACGGCCCGATCAGCCAGGCCCAGACCGTGCCCTGGTGGTATGCGCGGTCGCACGACTCTCGCGACCCGCCGTATCCGCGTCGGTAGCGCGGGTCGGCCTGGTCGAGCGTTCGCAGGCCCATGGGCGTCAGCAGGCGGTCGGCGACGAGTCGCACGACGGCGGCCTGGCGTTTTGCCGTCAGCGGGCTATACGGCAGCGAGACAGCCAGGATCTGGTTGGGGCGGATCGACGCGTCGGGCGCCCCATCCGGCAGGCAGTCGTAGAGGTATCCGCCCCGGTCGTACCAGAAGGCCTTGTTGAAGGCCTGGGCGATAATCTCGGCCTTGGCGGCGCTTCGTTCGGCGAGCTGCGGGTCTATCTCGCGGCAGCGATGGGCGAGGATCCGATGCGCGCTATGCCAGAGGGCGTTGATTTCCACGCACTTGCCGTGTCGCGGCGTGATGGCCTCGTCGCCGAGCTTGACGTCCATCCAGGTAAGCTGCGTGTCGTAGCTGCCGCCCATTATCAGCCCGTCGGCGTCGGCATGGATGTCGAACCGCGTGCCATCCCAATAGCTGTCCATGATTCTCTGGATGGCGGGCAGCAGGGTGCGGCGCCAGAAGGCCGTGTCGTCCGTTGCCTGGACGTAGCGTTCGCAGGCGATTATGAACCACAGCGAGGCGTCGATGGCGTTGTAGTGGGCAAGCGTGGAGTAGTCGTCGAACCGGTTGGGAACCATGCCTTGCGAGATATTGCCGGCGAAGGTGCGGAAGACCTCGCGGGCCTGGGCGAACCGCTTGGTGCATAGCAGCAGTCCCGGCAGCGCGATGAACGCGTCGCGTCCCCAGTCGGCGAACCAGTGATACCCAGCCAGGATCGTCCACGACGGCGGCAGGTTCGGAAAATGTCTGCGGACGACAAACGCGTCGCTCGCCACGGCCAGGCGCCGGCTGAAGTCATCGGCATCGCTTCCCAGGCCGGCGACCAGTTCCTGCAAGTGGCTGAGCCGCCGGCCCGCGGTGTCGTCGAAGTCAACCTGCTGCGGGTTGCCGAGGCTCGCGGTACACTGGGCGGGTTTGCCGTCGGCAAGCCGCATGACGAAGCAGCCGGGGGAGTAGAGGTCCTCGTCGGCGTCCTGCCCGCGGGCCAGTTCGGCGCGATAGTGGAAGTTATACCACCATTGCGGGTCCGGCTCGAACGCGGCGCCCTGTGCGGCCAGGTACAGCGGCCCCGCGGGGTGCATGCGGTCGCTGACCATTGCGCCCGAGTCGGTCCGCTCGAAGGTCAGCAGGTGCGGGTCGCGGGCCTTGCGCAGGCTATGAAAATCGCGAAGGGCTACCAGCGGGCGAACGCGAAGCTTGCCGGATCCGCCCCGGAGGGTATATCGGACGGCCACCGCGTTGGCGGCCTGGGCCAGGATAATCTCCTTGGTCAGCGTGAGTGTTCCCAGGCGAAAGACCAGCCGGGGCACGACGTCGTTGACGAACTCGTGCAGGCTCGACGCACCGCGCGGGTGGATCGTGTTTGGAAACTCGAAGGTCGACAGATCGTACGTGACGGCGCCGACGGTCAGTTGCTCGTGAAGCTGGCTAAGCGCCGCCAGCCGCCCGACCGGCGGCTTGGTCGCCGCGACGAGCAGCCCGTGGTACCGCCGCGTGTTGCACCCGGTGACGGACTGTGAGGCATACGCGCCGATCTGGTTGGTGGTAAGCCACTCGGCCGCCAGCAGATCCTCGATGGCTCTGCCCGCGCATGGTATGACGAGCGGCGGAGGCATCGCGGACGTGGTTGTGCTGGATGGCATGTGTCGGGCTATTTGTGGTCCCAGTACTGGGCGCAGTTTTGGGGGATGCCTGGGTGGATGTCCGCAATTGGCATAAGCTTGACGGAGCCGTCGGTGAACAGCACGTCGGCCTTGCGCATGTGCCGGGCGAACCGCGGCCCGTTGGCGGGGTTGTTGGGGTCGGGCTGCCAGTCCTTGGCAAGCTGTTTGGCGCGGTCGCCGGTCTCGTCGTACGGCGACCCGGCCGCGGTGATAACGTCGTAGTCCAGGATGAGTATCTTGCCGCCTTTGCCGGGCAGGACCTGGTCGGCCACCGTGTTGACGCCGTAGCTGGCGACGCCTTTGCCCTTGATCTCCACACTCGCGCCGTTTTTGTGATAGCAGTCTTCTATGAGGATCTTCTTGCCGGCCCCATTGCCCAGGAGTAGGTTGTGCCAGTATCCGGTGTAGCCGGACACGACGGTGAGCTTGTAATTGACGCCGTCGGTCTCGATCTTGTACATGACGTCCCAGAAGTCCTTGTCCCCGCCGCCGGACTGCCAGCCCATGTCCTCCATCAGGTAGTAGTAGAGGTTCGGGTTGCTGTCGGGTTTGTAGCCGGTATAGGGGTAGTTCTGGCCGTGGCCGGAAGTATTCCAGAACACGTTGAATTGAGACTGCGAGAGCCGCCAGATCCAGGGGCACTCTTCGCTGAGCGACCTCGCCCCCTGGTAGGCTGACCCGATGTAGACCTCGTCGTAGTAATTGTTCAGCGACGCCTTCTCCATGACGCCCTCGCCTCCGGAGGCTGGGCACCAGAAGACCGACTTGGAGCCCGAGACAAAGGTCTCGAACTGCTTTGGCCAGCCGGAGCCCAGCGCGCCGATTCCGGTCAACTGGTCCATTCGCCGGCTGGAGTACATCGTCCCGTAGGCGATGCCCAGTTCACTGAGGTTGTGCGCGCAGTTGACGTACCTCTGGTACGCAAATACGCTGTTCAGGGTGGGCATGAGCACAGCCACCAGCAGGGCGATGACCGCGATGACCACCAACACCTCAGCCAGCGTGAATCCGCGTTTTGGGAACCCGTTCATGTTTCAGCCTCCTCGACTGCGTATTCGCTGGATTTCTTCGTAGAAGCGCGGCCAGGTGTTCCTGGCCAGCTTGACGGCCTCTTCTCGCTTGCCGGCCGGGTCGCGAGCCGAGAAGCCGAACACCATTCCCATGAGCTTGGTAAGCGCCACGCCGGCGGCGGTGCGGACAAGCTCCGACTCATCCGACATCGCGTCGATAATCGCCGGCCCGGCATCGATGTACCTCATGGCCCCCAGTTGCTCGGCCGCGGCGGCGCGGACCTCCGGCTTTTCCTGGGCGTTGGTCAGCACGGCCAGCAGGGTCGCGGGGTCGCCCTTGTCCTTGAGCCGGCCCAGGCCCGTTACGGCGGCATGGCGGTCCTCCCACGACGGACTCTGGATCGCCTTCTTCAAGACTGGCACATCTTGCGGGCTGGGCTGCTGGGAAATTGCAAACAGCTTGGCGTACGGCGCTTCGGATTCCGCCGCGGCGCCACTGGCGGCGGCAGGGGGGGCCTGCCTGCCGTCCGGGGCTCCGGCCGGCGCCATGCGGGGTGCTTTGTCCCGCGATTCATCGCCCCGCGGCCACAGGTGCTGGAATGCCAGCACCACCGCCAAGACGACTCCAACGCCGGCCAGGATCAACAGTCGTTTGCGTCCGTCAGGCATGAACGACATCTCCAAAATCGTCCGCGCACAGCAACGCGCCCGTGGCCATATATCTTATCTTATCCTTTTGCCAAGGCCTGGTCAACTCCGCGGACCGCACTGCGCGAACCGCACTTGGGGCCGGCCCCGCCGTCCGCGCCGTTAGACCCATTCGCGAAAAATGCCCACCATCACGGCTTCCAGTACTTCTTGAGCAGTTCCGGGACCGTGGGGTCTATGTCCTTTGGATACATCGGCACGACGCTGCCGTCGACCATGGCGACGTTGCATCGGCCTTTGTGCCTTGCGAACGTATGGATGCCGTCTGTGCCCACCCAGGTCATCCAGTTGTCGTGGACTTCGTCCGCGCCGGCTATGCGGGCTATTTCCGCGGGGTAGTCCAGGGCCAGGATCCGGGATTCCGTCGGGGATATGCTGTTGACGATGGAGTTCATGCCGTAACTGAACTTGCCGCCAAGCGGGCAGGCCCCCTTCAGAAGGACCGAATCGCCCGCCATCGCGCCGGCGGCCTTCATGACGTCATTCAGCAGGTAAACCGTTTCGTTCGTGGTGTCGACCAGGTGCCAGTGATACCCGCCGCCGCCGCCGGCTACGGTGACCTTCGCGTCGTGGCCGATAAGCTCGATGGTCAGGATGGGGTTGTTGAAGCTGAAGTCTCCGGTGGGGTCCCCCGTGCTGGTTCGCTGGTCCTCGAAGCTCAGGTCGTACTTGCGCCCGCCGTTGGTAATGTTCTCCTTGCGGCAGGCCGGGCCTTCAATCAGCGGCATGTTGTAGAGGAAGGTTGTCCCATACAGGGTTTTCAGAGCGTACTTGCCCAGCACATCGGGCCTGTCCCAGTCGGCGGAGAGGGTGTAGCCCTCCGGGCAAATCATGACCTCCAGGCTGTTGGCGTCGTAGGCCGAGAGCTGGCTCCGCCATCCATCGACCGCAAGGGCGCCGGTGCGGGCTATCTTGTCCCTGGCCGCCAGAGTCGCCACCGCCGTGCGGATATTCCGCAGGTTGTTGGCACACAGGCTCTGGCGAGCGACGGCATACACGCTCGATAATGAAGGCGTCAGCATTGCCACCAGCAGGGCAACGATGGCTATCACCACCATAAGCTCCGCCAGCGTGAAACCTCTTCGGCCGCGGCTAATCATGGCTTGGCACTCCTCTTTTCCCTGATGCGCCTTACGTTGTCCAGGTGGAAGATCAACTGGAGCTTCCACCCGTTGCGTATCCTGGTGATGGCGGCCTGCTGGTGGCGATGCTGACGCCTTCATTGTCGAGCGTGTATGCCGTCGCTCGCCAGAGCCTGTGCGCCAACAACCTGCGGAATATCCGCACGGCGGTGGC
>CAYOBS010000231.1:0-6276 GCA_964402305.1 uncultured Planctomycetaceae bacterium
CTGGGCTGCCTGCACGGGCAGCGTGGACGGCAACACCGTTACCGTGGCAATGTTCGATCATCCTGAGAACCCGCGCCCCGCCCTATGGTTCACCATGGGCAAGCCGTTCTTGTACCTCGCGGCCACGATCAACCTGTGGAAGGACCCGCTGGTCGTCAAGGCCGGGCAGGAACTGGATGTCTGCTACGGCGTCGCCGTCTGGGACGGCCAGGCCACGCGCGAGCAGATTGCCGCCGCCTGCCGCCAGTGGCAAAAGCTCGCCCCCAGCCTCAAGCCGGAAAAGAAGGACGAGACGCCGGCAAAACCGCCAACTTCGACGCAAAGCAGCGCAAAATAATCCTGTAGCGGCGGCACTACAACGAGAGCGCAACTTCGGCCTTTTCGCGTAGCACGGGCATCTTGCCCGTGAGCCTGCCTGCCGGCAGACAGGTCGCAGGGGCATCCCCGTTAGGGGTCCCAAGGACCTGCCCCTGCAAACTCCGGAAACTCCAACGACACCACGGGCGAGATGCCCGTGGGACCTGCCTGCGGCAGGCAGGCTCGTGGCCAAGATGGCCATGCTACGAACTTGCGCTGTCGTCCTACGATCGCTCCGCGAGATTCGAAGACGCCTCCGGCGTTTGTAGTGTGCCCATCCCCATCCCCAACCCCGACCCCGACGGGGCAGGCAGGGCAGGCAGGGCATATTCTTCCTTGCGACTCAGGGGAGAATCAGGGATAGATTCCACAATAGGCTTGCCCGGGTGGCGCAGACCGAGTATCGGCTATCCTATGCCGCAAAAAGGAATAGAGGTATCTGCCGGCGAAATCGGTCGTCGTCGCCGCCCAGGGCCTTGGCAAAAATGGTTAGCGTCCCTATTTGCCTCGCGCCGGCCGAAAGGACACCAACAGCCCGATGGACCTCGCCTTCCGCACCCAGACCATCCTCCAGATGGCCATGCTAGGCCGGCAGGCCGGCAAAACCGCCAAGTTCGACGCCAAGGAGAGGAAGATAATCCTGTAGCGGAGGTGCAGGGGACGCAGGCCGAGAAGAATGGGTGCCGTGGCTTGCGCAGTCCCGTAGGAACGGAGCAACCACGCGGCCGATGAACGACGTGGTTGCTTCGCTACGCTCCGCAAACCACAGCACCCGGCACCCCTTTGGGAACACGGTCCTCCGTATGCCACGCCCATCGTGGATGCTGAATCGCTGGACGTCAGTGACAACGCCCTTACTGATCGCCAGTATAGCCAATCGGTGGGCCAAGGTGGACTGGCGGGCATCGGCTATGCGCCGACAAATGCCCGGCTGGACGCGGCTCGCAGCTTCGGGAGATGGACGCCGACGAACCGGTTTGCAGCGCTCTGTATCTCCGCGCTGGTTGGCCCATCGCCGTACCGATCTGACATTTGGCGGGCGATAGCGGCGAAGATGTAGTCGGCGGATGCGTTGTCCCGCATGAGCAGCGCTACCTCCCGTTCATCCGGTTCAAGTTGGTCCAGGATATTCCAGAAGGCCATCAGTCCCTGTTGGGTGCTTTAGCAGCGAACCATCATGCCGACATCCGGACTGAACATCCCCAGTCCTTTCGTCCACCAGGTTCAGGTGTCTTGCAGATTCTTCAGGAATCGCCTGACGCCGCTAGGAATGGGCTTGGGCGTGCCCGCCTTCCGCACGGCCAGGACCGCCTCGATGAATGTTCGCGTCGCGGCCTCGCCGAATTCATCAACCAACTGGCGGCAGGCCGCCTTCCGCAACTCCGCAATCCCTTGCGCGAAGTTGCGTGCCACGGTCCGATTGGATATGCCCGTGATGGTGCTGTACTCTCTGAACGTCGTTTTCCCCAGGCAAATTTCGAGCGCCAGTTCCCCTTTTGCGCCGAGCCCGTCGCGCACACGCTCGACGATCAGGACTGCTTCAAGGCGATGGAGAACTTGCTCCGCTTCCTTCCGCGCATGAGGGAAGAGGTGTTGGAAGAGTTCAAGATAAGCCTTATGGAGCGGCGAGAACGTGCTTGCCTTCTTCTCGCCGCCTACAACATTGTCGGTCGCGCCAAGAACATTGTCGTGGGGCAGTACGAAGGGCTTCGAGTCGCCCTTTTTGCCGGTCTTCTGTCCCTCCCCAATCTCCACGAGACGCTTGATACCCTCTGCCGTCCGCCCTTGCCTGGGCATGTCGCCCGTTGCTCGTGCGACAACCGGCACCACGCGCAGGGGCCTGAGTCCTGGCAGCCGCGTCGATGCCTTGAGTGCATCAACAATGGCGAGAGTGCCGTCGACCGACTCTTGGTTCGCAACAAGGAGGCAGACGACACAGTCGGCAAGGGCCGTCGTGGCCAATCCCCCGAGTTCCGTGACGCCTGTCCTGGCGTCGATGAGCAGATAGTCGGGATGGAGTTCATCCTGGATGCGGGCATGAAGGTCCAGGAGTGCGGCCAACCCCTTCCCGCTGGGATCGTCGAAGCGGAGTCGCTCGCGAAGCTGCTTCAGCGCGGTCCAATATTCGCGCCGGGGCGCCGGACCCGCGGGCATGAGCAGAAGCCGGCCGCCGGCGCCTTTCGGGATCGCCAACTCAATCATATGCTCTTCAAGTGGGGGAGGATTCTTCGCCCCTTTGGCGGTGGCCACGAGGTACGGCACGGCCCCGCCAGCCGTGCCTGCCTTTTCTTCTGGGGCCGGTGCGGGACCGAGCTTGTAGTGCAGGCCTGGAGCCTCGAAGTCGAGATCGAGCGCCACGACACATTTGCCAAGCATCCCAAGGAAGCGTGCGGCATTTGCGACGAGCAGCGAGCGCCCCACTCCTCCCTTGTATGAGTAGAAGGCAATTGTTTCCATCGGTTCAGGCCGCCAACCAGAAGGGTCCACCTTGTTGGAGCCGGTTTGCCAGCATCTGGACATCCTTGGGTTTGTGATGCTTCGCTGCGAAGGGGAATTGCTCGGACAACCCTTTCGCGTCCTCTTCCAACATGCCACGCAACTCGGTGCGGAGTGCTCTTGGAACGCCTTTTTCGGCAGCGTAGCGATCGGCCAGTTCCCGCGCCCGAGCAGGCTCTTTCGCCTTCAACGCGGCGCGAACGGCCCCACGTCTGGCGATGCGCCCCTCAGCCTCTTTGGCTGGGATTATCTTCGCAAGTTCCTCCTCCCACTTGGAAACCTCAATCCAAGCCGAACAAGCGGTCTCCAGACCCTGCTCATCCAACTGCTCCGCGCGCCAAATGGCGCTACTGACGAGAGTATGCAGTGCGTCAGCGTGCATGGGTCCGCACCTCCACAGACCGGAGCGCCGCCTCTGGTTGCTCGAAGCCGACGACCCCGGCGCACCGCTGATCAACATCGACACTTTTCGCTACCTGGGCCAGTTTTTCGTGGAGGCGGGGTGTTATGCTCCCTTGGTCGACCCCACTCACCTCAAACGCTACCAACTCTCTCGCGCCGTTGTTTTGATGCTCCAAGAGCCAGTCAGCGTACTCTTCTCGCTGCATGCGGCGAACCACGCGCCACGCCTTTGTCTTGTGAGCCACGGCAAGGGCGATGGCCTCCGCACCATCCTCAGTGATGCGATTGTGATCATGTTGACTGGCCGTGCCAAGGTTGGCGGCGGGCCATCTCAAGACGCAACGTCCCAAGGCGCGTTCGATGTCCATTTGAAGACTTGCCCCCGGGGAGTGCTTGTTCCGCTGGAGCCCGAGCGCGGCGCGCAGTATCATTACCCCTGCCATGTCAGGAGGAAGACAAGGATGCATGTCGCAGAGGCTGGTAAGGTGAAGAACTGCACCGTCAATCGTGGGCCGCGGGGCGGCCTGACCAATGGGTTGCGATTTATCTTTTCTCATGGTGCGGCCCTATCCGCAACAGTCGCTGATCGGAAACACCTACCGCAGACAACATACCACCAAACCCTGGTGGCGGCAAGACGTAAAGCAGACGGAAAGCGGTTGGCTATCTCAATCGTCGGCAATCCTCATTCCCACTCTTGACAACTTGCCGCCCCGGCCGTATTATGATGGCGTAATGAACGCGAACAGCATTATTCAGATTCAGACCGGCTCGTCTTTCTCCGCGCGGCTTGGGCGGGGCGGGTTGGTGTTCGCGCTGCTCGTGGTCGCTGTACTATAGGCCGCTCACGCGTTGTTTGCGTGTGTCGGCCGGCACTCCGCAATCCCGCCGTCGCGGGTTCCGATCCATATCTTCCCGGAAGATTCTTCAAAAGGCTTCCAGAAGACCTGCAAAAAACTTTCGGCCGGTGGTTTTAGTTTGGCCGGGGTTTCGGGCCGGCGATGGACGATGTATGTTATTGGCCTGGCGGCAACCCAACGAGGACTGGCAATGACGGACAAGACGGACAAGACGGATAAGACGGCCAAGGCGGCCAAGTCGGACAGCACAGGCGGCCCCGGGGCCGCGGCGTCTGCGGCGGCTCCGGCGGGCGCGGCTCCGGCGGGCGCGGCTCCGGCGGCTGCGGCTGCGGCGTCTGCGGCCGGGGCTCCCGCGGTCGCGGCGCGGAGCTTTATCGGCGTCAGCGGCGCCCGCATCTTCACGGAGATTCTCCGCGAGGAGTGTACGGAGATCCTCTTCGGATTCCCAGGCGGGACGGTGCTCCCGATCTTCGACGCCCTTTACGATTCGCCCATCAAGTTCGTGCTTAGCCGCCACGAGCAGGGCGCCACGCACATGGCTGACGGGTACGCCCGCTCGACCGGCCGCTGCGGCGTGGTGATCGCCACCAGCGGGCCCGGCGCGACCAACCTGGTTACCGGCCTGGGCACGGCCTACATGGACTCGGTGCCGGTCGTGGCCTTTACCGGCCAGGTCCGCAGCAACCTCATCGGCAACGACGCCTTCCAGGAGGCGGACGTCACCGGCATCACCCGCCCGGTTACCAAGCACAACTTCCTGGTCACGCGCGTTGACGACTTGGCGCGGACGATGAAGGAGGCGTTTTACATCGCCCGCACGGGCCGGCCCGGACCGGTGCTGGTTGACATCGCCGTTGACGCCACGGTCAACAAGCCCGACAAAGAGCCGCCTCTGGAGCTGGACCTGCCCGGCTACAAGCCCCGAGGGGGCGGGCATGACCGGCAGATCCAGGCCGCCGCCGAGGCGATCAACAAGGCCCGGCGCCCCGTGCTTTACGTCGGCGGCGGGGTCATCATTGCCGGGGCATGCGACGAGCTCCGCCGGCTCGCCGCCAAGGGCCGGCTGCCCGTGACGACCACGCTGCTTGGCCTCGGCGCCGTCGATGAGAGCGGCGAACTGAGCCTCAAGATGCTCGGCATGCACGGCACGGCCTACGCCAACTACGCCATCCAGGAGTGCGACTGCCTCGTGGCCATCGGCGCCCGCTTCGACGACCGCGTCACCGGGCGCATCGACACGTTCGCGGCCAAGGCCGAGACGATCATCCACATAGACATCGACCCGGCGTCGATTTCCAAGAACGTCGTGGTTGACATCCCGGTCGTCGGCGACGCCAAGTTCATACTGGGCGGGATGCTCGAGTACATCCAGCCGGTGGACCGCTCGGCCTGGCTTGCCCGGATCGCCGAGTGGAAGCAGAAATATCCGCTCCGCTACGAGCATAACGGGCGGATCAAGCCGCAGGAGGTCGTCGAGACCCTCGGCAAGATCACGGACCACGACGCCATCATCGCCACCGGCGTCGGCCAGCACCAGATGTGGGCCGCGCAGTTCTACGGCTGGCGGCGCCCGCGGCAGATCATCACTTCCGGCGGGCTTGGGACAATGGGCTTCGGTTGCCCGGCCGCCATCGGCGCCCAGTTCGGCAACCCCGGCCGGACCGTCATCGACATCGACGGCGACGGCAGCTTCACCATGACTATGGTGGAGGTCATCACGGCCGTGCAAAACGACCTGCCGGTGAAGTTCGTCGTGCTGAACAACGGCTACCTGGGCATGGTCCGGCAGTGGCAGGACATGTTCTACAACCGGCGGTACTCGGGCGTTCATCACCCGTGCCCGGACTTCGCCAAGGTGGCCGAGGCGTTCGGCGCACGCGGGATACGCATTGCCGACCGTGGCGACCTGGCCGACGGCCTGGCCGAGATGCTCAAGCACCCAGGGCCCGTCGTCTGCGGCGTGTCGGTCGAGCCGGAAGAGAACGTCTACCCGATGGTGGCGGCAGGCAGGAGCCTCGACGAAATGGACCTCGGCAAGCTGTCGTGAGCCCGCGGCGCGGATTTCGGCCGCAACCAAAAAAAGAGGATATCAACGCAGAGATCGCCGAGAACCTGGCGCGGGCTTCGCCCGCAACCCAATTGCGGATTGCGGATTGCGGAT
>CAYOBS010000232.1:0-6252 GCA_964402305.1 uncultured Planctomycetaceae bacterium
TTGCGATGCCGCCGGACACGTCGCCGGCGCCGCTCTTGGTTACAGTGTCGTCCGTGGTCAGGGTGCCGGCGCCGCTCTTGGTCAAGGTGCCGGCGCTGATGGTGGTGCCGCCGCCGTACGTCCTGCCCGGCACGTCCGCGCCGCCGGGGCTCGGCCCGCGGGATCGCCCGTTTTCCTCGAGTTCGCCGAGTTTGCCGTCGATGCCGGCCCCGCCTGCCCCGGCCCTGCCTGCCAGGTCCCCGCCGCGTTCCTTCAACTCCCACGCCAGGCCGTCGGGCGTGCCTTCGGTGAGCAGGCCGCGCGTCGCCAGTTTCCCGAGCTCGTCTCTGTCCACTTCCTCGCCCCTGCCCGTGCGCTTGCCAGCGGCGACCGCGACGGTGGTCTTATCATCCCGTATGGTCCCGGCCGGTTCCGAGTGGCGGGTGAGGTTGTCCTTGTACATCTCCGGCGAGCAGAGTGTGATGGCGATGACCATTCCAACGGTGGCCGCCACCAGCAGCACAGCCGCGCTGGCCGCGTAACGGATCCATCGCAGCGCATCCGGGCTGGTCTCGGTGGCCTGGCCGCCGACGAGCTGGCTTCGCTCGGCCTCGGCCAGCACCCGCGAAACCAGGTCCAGCGGCGGCTTCTCAGCCGGCAGGTCGCGCAGCAGTTTTCTCGCGGCCGCGAGGTCCGCAAGCTCCGCCCGCAGCTCGCCGTCGTTCTCGAGGGCCTCCTCGACCTGCCTCAACTGGGCCTCGTCGAGTTCCCCGTCCAGGTAGGCGGAAAGCTGTGCCTGTATTTTTGCTTTCGCGTTCATGTCGCATCCGCGTCCGTACTACTGTTCGCCTTCATGGCCGAACCAGGTCGGCCAGTTTGACCTTCAAATCGCATCGCGCCCTGTGGAGCCGGCTCTTGACGGTTCCGATCGGCAGGTTCAGCACCGCCGCGATCCGTCCGTAATCCATTCCTTCCATGTCGCAAAGCACCACCACCAGCCTGAACTCGTCGTCGAGCTCTTCCAGGGCCTCCATGACCCTTTGGTTTGTTTCCGCCGCCAGGGCGGAAGCATCGGGGGCCGGGCTGCGCTTCCGCGCCGTTGCCGCCGTCAGGTTGTCGGCCTGGTCCGTCTCGAACTCTTCCGGCCCGGTGAGCGACTGAAACCTCACGCGAGTGCCTCTTCGCCGATGCGAGATCGTCAGATTCGCCGCGATCCGGAACAGCCACGTATAGAATTGGCTCTGCCCGCGGAACTGGTTGATCCGCTCCAGGGCCTTCAGGAACGTCTCCTGGGCCAGTTCCTCGGCGTCGGCCCGCCGGCCGCACATCCGAAACACCATGTTGAAAATCCGATCCTGATACTTGGCCACCAGCGAGCCGAATGCCTGCATGTCGCCGCGCCGGCACTGCTCGACAAGGGCGGCGTCCTCAAACGAGATCGTCGTCGCCTTCGCCTGCGGCCCGCTCACGGCGGCCGACTCGCCGCCGGCCATACTGTTGGACGCCTGTTCCGTCACGGTGTTCCCGAAAAGTTCGGATAAAAAATCAGGATAAAGAAACGCCCGCCCGGCCGGGGGCTGTGCGAGCGACGCGACAGACAAATATACCACGAACGGCCTCGCCTGCCACGGCCGGAGTCTGACGTTGTACGAAATCTCCGCGCCAAACGTTCGATTACTCGCGGTCTTGGAAGGGATATTCTCGTGGCCGGCTCACCACTTGGCGAACACAAAGAACGCCGCCACGGCGATCAGGGCGAAGCCGACCAGGTGATTCCACTTAAGCGCCTCGCCGAAGTAGAGCACCGAGAAGACCGGGAAAACCGTCAGCGTGATGACCTCCTGAATGGTCTTGAGCTGGGTGGGGGTGAATGTGGCGTTGCCGATGCGGTTGGCCGGCACCTGGAAGCAGTACTCCAGCAGGGCTATGCCCCAACTCGCCAGCACGACCAGAACGATCGGGGCCGACTTGTACTTGAGATGGCCATACCACGCGATCGTCATGAAGACGTTCGATATTGTCAGCAGCACCACGGGCAGAACCGCGTTCATATACGAATTCCTTGTCGGCCCCCCGAAAGTGGGCAGGCTACTTTTTCGACCGTTGAGCATCGGGGATTTCGGATTTCGGGGGCTTGGAGATTGGGGATTTCGGGGACAGGATTTCGGGGACAGAGCCCGACACCTTTACTCCTTTTGGGATATGGATTTCGGGGACATATTTCGGGGACAGATACCTTTAAGGAAATCGGGGACAAATACCAAATTGAAGCCTATTTCGGTATCTGTCCCTGTTTTTGTCCCTGGATGGCCACTCTTGGCCTGTCGCTTCCGGGCATCTTCCACCATCGCGCGGATGTTGAAGCCGAACTTCGCGGCCCGCGCCTCCCGGTGCTTCCTGACCTCTTCCACAATCGAATCTCGGTTCATGGCCATCGTCATTCTTCTCGGTTGTCCACGTCCATTATACTCCCCGCTCCCGTCCTATGGCCAAGGAGAACTTTCGATGCCATCACCGAGTGAGCGGCCTTTCTTTCCGGCGGCACTTGCTTTGGCCTGAAACTGAAACCGTGCGCCAAAAATGCCGATTGACGTTTCTGGCAGGTGCGAGTAAGACTATGGTTACCGTAGCCTGGCCGGCACGGGGGATGAAAACGCCGGTCGAGCTTGGAATTATGATATGACGCGGTAGTGCGGCAACCGCGGGAAGGGCCCGCGGCTCTGCCGGCTTGTGCCTGCCGTTTAACGACTGATCGGGAGATTTCCATGATCAAAGCACGCCTGTTCACACCCGGGCCGACGGATGTTCCGCCGGAAGTCCTCGTCGAAATGGCCAAGCCCATGTTTCACCATCGCACGCCGCAGTTCCAGGCGATGTTCGCGGAGGTGAACGCGGGCTTGAAGAAGATGCTGATGACCGCCAACGACGTGCTGACGATCACCGGCAGCGGCACCGCCGGCATGGAAGCCGCAATCGCCTGTGCGGCCCGCCGGGACAAAAAGGTTCTCGTCGCCAACGGCGGCAAGTTCGGCGAACGGTGGGTCAAGGTCGCCAAGATATACGGACTGGACGTGGACGAAGTAGTCTCTCCGTGGGGCACTTCCATAACGCCCGAAGCCGTCAGGGAAAAGCTCGCCACCGGCCTGTACGGCACGGTGGTGGTGGTTTACAGCGAGACATCCACCGCGACGCGGTGCGACCTGGAGGGCATCGGCAAGGTCGTGGCGGGTACCGATGCCATCCTCATCGCCGACTGCATCACCGCGGCCGGGACGCTGCCGCTGCGGACCGATGAGTGGAAGATTGACATCGTCGTCACCGGCAGCCAGAAGGCGCTCATGCTGCCGCCGGGCCTTGCGACGGTGGCCGTCAGCGAGAAGGCCTGGAAGGTCATCGACACCATCAAGGCCCCCGGCCTATACCTGGACCTCAAGGCATACCGCAAGATGGTCGTTAAGAACGACACGCCGTACACGCCGGCCGTCAGCCTGATCCGCGGCCTGAAGGTGTCGCTGGACATGATCAACGCGATCGGCATCGAGAAGGTTTGGTCGCGCTGCGCCCTGCTTGCCAAAGCCACGCGAGAGGCCTGCGAGGCCATCGGGATGAAGGTTTTCTCCAAGCAGCCGAGCGACTCGGTCACGGGCATCATGTACCCGCCGGGCATCGACGACGCGTTCCGCAAGAAGCTCCAGTCCAAGTACGGCATCAACGCCGCGGGCGGGCAGGACGACCTCAAGGGCAAGTGCTTCCGCGTCAGCCACATGGGGTATGTCGATCCGATCGAGACGATAGGCATGATCGCCGCCATCGAGTACACGCTGGCTGAATTGGGCGTCGCGGTCGAGATCGGCAAGGGCGTGGCCGTGGCCACAAAGGTCCTTAAGGACTGGGCCTGAAAGGAGGCGCGACCATGTATAAAGTGCTGATAGCCGACAAGCTGAGCGCCATAGGCCTGGACTGGCTCAAGCGCCAGGCGGACGTGGAGATCGACATCAAGGCCGGGCTGTCGCCGGAGGACCTTGGCAAGATCGTCAAGGACTACGACGGGATGATAATTCGCAGCGGCGCCAAGGTTACGGCCGCGGTGCTGGAGAATCCCGGCAGGCTGAAGGTGATCGCCCGCGCGGGCGTCGGCGTGGACAACGTTGACGTGCCGGTGGCGACGGGCAAGGGCGTGATCGTCATGAACACGCCCGGCGGCAATACCGTTTCGACGGCGGAGTTGGCGCTGACGCTGATGATGGCGCTGTCGCGGAAGATTTCGCCGGCCAACGCTTCTTTGAAGGACGACAAGTGGGACCGCAAGAGTTTCGAGGGCACGCAGGTCGCGGGCAAGACGCTCGGGGTCGTGGGCATGGGCCGGATCGGGCGGGCCGTGGCCGCCAGGGCGGTCGGCCTGGAGATGCGCGTGCTGGGCTACGACCCGTTCTTCGCCGGCGGCGAGACTGCCAACGTCGAGATGGTCAAGGACCTCATCGAGTTGTGCAAGCGGTCGGATTACATTTCCGTGCATGTTCCCAAAAGCGCCGAGACGCTCGGGATGATCGGCGCCGATCAGATCGCGGCGATGAAGCCGTCGGTCAGGCTGATAAACGCCGCCCGCGGCGGGATCATCGACCCGGCGGCGCTTCTGGCGGCCATCAAGGAAAAACGCGTCGCCGGGGCCGCGCTGGACGTGTATCTGGCCGAGCCTCCGACAAGCCCAGCCGAGCTCGAGCTCATCCAGCAGCCCAACGTCCTGTGCGTCCCGCACCTGGGCGCCTCGACCGAAGAGGCCCAGGAGCAGGTCGCCCTGGACGCGGCCGAGCAGCTCGTCGATGCCCTTCGCGGCGGCGAGGTCCGCAACGCCGTCAACGCACCGGGCTTCGACCAGGCCCTGCCGCCCGTGCTGCGACCGTACACGGAACTGGCTTCGCGCATAGGCACGATCCTGGCTTCCATCACGCCGGGAGCACTGGCGAAGGTGGAGGTGATATACCGCGGCGCCATCGGGCAGATGAACGTAGCGCCGATAACCACTCACCTGCTTGTCGGGCTTATGGCCCCGCGGATGGAGCTGCCCGTCAACGTCATCAACGCGCCCCTGCTGGCCAAGCAGCGCGGTGTGGAGATAGAACAGATCGTCACCGAGAAGGTCCGCGAGTTTGCCAACCTCATGGAGGTTACGGTGGTAACCGACCAGGCCCGCCGCACCGCCGTCGGCACGATCTTCGGCAACCGCTTCCCGCGGATCATCGCTCTGGACGGCTACCGCATGGAACTCAAGCCCGAGGGCCACATCGTGGTTATCCTCAACGAGGACAAGCCGGGCGTCGTCGGGCGGTACGGCACGGTGTTCGGAAAGAACAGCATCAACATTGCCGACATGACCTTCAGCCGGAAGATGAAGCTCGGGTTGGCGCTTGTGGGCATCAACCTCGACCAGGCCCCGCCCAAGGCCGTCATGGACGAGATCCGCGAGATCGATTTCGTCAAGAGCGCCCACTACGTCAACCTGCCCGAGTTGCCCACCGACGAGAAGGACGAAGTCGGCTGAGCGGGCGGTCTGGCAAAAAGAGGTATAGGTCCTATAAGTCCTATAGGACCTGTAGTATAGGTCTTATGAGTCCTATAGGACCTATGGTGCGGCAAGGGCGATCCTAGCGCCCGCGGGACAAGAGGTTTCGCACTTGGGGCAGTTTGGCCTTGTAAGAATCGCTTGAAACACGGCCAAGCAAGGATTAGCATAAGTTTATGATTACGGTGCGATACATCCAGTGGCAGGATGGTGAGATGTGGCTGGGATATCTGGAAGACTATCCCGACTACATGACCCAGGGCGAGAGCCTCGAAGAGCTTCAGGAAAACCTGAAGGACCTCTATGAGGATCTCAACGGCGGGCACATTCCCGGTGTTCGAAAGGTGGCGGAGTTGCGGATCGGTTGAGGGTGCCAGCGGCACCCGGCAGGCAGGCCCGAAGGGCCGGTAGCATTTGGCCGGGGGCGTAAGCCCCCGGAAAAGATCGCTTACACAAAAGAGCCCCGAAGGGGCGACAGAAGGCACATCCCGGACAGACCGGGGGTGATTCAGTGTCGCCCCTTCGGGGCTCTTTTCTCTTTTGTCTTTATTCCGGGGGCTTGCACCCCCGGCTCCCGGCGCGCCGGGATCGGCCCTTCGGGCCTGCGAAACGTGTCAGTTGTCAGTTTGTCACTTGGGATTTCGGCGCGCGGGACAATAGTTCCCTCACCTCCGGCGCGCGGAGCAGCACGCAGGCCAGGAAGAAGGCCGCAA
>CAYOBS010000233.1:0-4626 GCA_964402305.1 uncultured Planctomycetaceae bacterium
AAGTCCTTTCTGCCGATCACGGCGGGCCGCCCATCGAGGCGCCAGCCGCTTTTTCCACTTTCTACTCACTACTCTCTCCCGCTCTGTGTGCGACCATTTTTCCTGCCAGGGAAAATGGTCACACACTGGCACACGCCTGGCGGTTTTTTGCATGTTTTTGCATTTATTTGCATATTTTTTCATTTATTTGCATTTATTTTTCATTTATTTCCTTTTTTCTGTTGCTTTTTCCCTCTTGATGGCGTCTACTAATATAGGAATCTATCACATGTATGATGGAACTCTGTCATGGCAGCGGAAACAACTATTGAAGACCGCCGGATGAAGCTATCCGAACTCATTTCCATCAAAGGCTTTGTATCTTTGGTCCAACTCGTGCAGATTTTCGGCGTCTCCGAGAGCACGGTCCGTCGCGATCTGGAAGTCCTCGAGGAGCAAGGGTTTGTCCACAGGACATACGGCGGGGCCGTGTTCGTCAAGGACACAGCCAGCACCAAGTTGGCCTTCGCCGAGCGCGAGACGACGGCCCTGGCCGAGAAGCGTGCCATTGCTCGCGCGGTGGCGGAGCTTATACCCGTCAACCAGACCGTGCTGATCAACGGCGGGACGACGTGCCGGGAAGTCGCCCGGATGCTGAGCGGCAAGCACCTTAGCGTGGTAACCAACTCGGTGCCGATCGCCTCGCTGCTCTGGGCGGACCTGGTGACGGAGGTAACGCTGATCGGCGGGTACATCTACCCGCGGACGGGCGTGGCGCTGGGGCCGATGGCCCTCCAGCAGCTCGATTCGCTCAACGCCACGAAGTTGATACTCAGTTGTGCCGGCCTGTGCGAGGATGGCGCGTTCAACGCCAACCAGATGATGGTCGAGGTCGAGCGGAAGATGATGGAAGTTGCCGACGAGGTGATCCTGGCCATCGACCATACCAAGCTTGGCATGCGCTCAGTGGCCAAGCTGTGCGACCTGGCCGAGGCGGACGTGATCGTCACTGACGCCGGCGCCGACGCCGACGCCCGCGCCTGGCTGGACGGGCGCGCCCGGCGGGTCATATACGCCGAGCCGGAGAAATCGTAAAATCGCAAGCCGCGCGATGCGCGGACCTGGTGGACATTCAGCGGAAGGCCGAACATGAGCACGATGAACATTCCTATGCCGCGGGAACAGTTGGAGCGGGTGGTGCGACAGGTGGTGCGCGAGCGGTTCGCCGCCGCCCTGGCAGCAGGCCAGCAGCAGATGTCGATAGCCTACGAGCCCAACCTGGTGGTGAACATATCCGCACGCCACATGCACATCTGCCGCCAGCACCTCGAGACGCTCTTCGGGCCTGGGGCTGAGCTGACCGTTTACCGCTGGCTGTACCAGCCCGGCGAGTTCGCGGCCGAGCAGACGGTGACGATCATCGGCCCGCGCCGCAGGATGATCGACAACGTCCGGATTCTCGGCCCGATTCGCGACCACTCGCAGGTGGAGTTGAGCTTGACCGACTCGGTGGCGCTCGGCGTCAACGTGCCGGTTCGCCCATCGGGCAAGATCGATGGCACGCCGGGCTGCGTGGTCATGGGTCCCAAGGGCGTGATAGAGCTTCCCCGCGGCGTGATCCGGGCCGAGCGGCACGTACACATGAACCCAGCCGACGCGAAGGCATACAGCTTCGCCGACCGCCAATACGTCCGGCTGCGGGTATACAGCGACTGCGCGACAACCTTCGAGAAGGTCCTGGTCCGCGTCAGCCCCAACGTGCTGCTGGAGGTTCACATCGACACCGACGAAGGCAACGCGTGCAATCTCGTCAACGCCGAAGGCGTGGAATTGATGGCATAAATCTCACTGGTAATAGGAGAAACGTACATGGCACTGCAAGCATTGGGCATGGTTGAGACACGGGGGCTTGTGCCCCTGATCGAGGCGGCCGACGCGATGGTCAAGGCGGCCAGCGTTGAGTTGGTCGGCTGGGACAAGGTCGGTTCGGGCATGGTCACGGTGTTTGTGCGTGGCGACGTTGCGGCGGTGAAGGCCTCGACGGACGCTGGCGCGGCCGCCGCGGGCAGGCTTGGCGAGGTCATCAGCGTACACGTGATTCCTCGCCCGCACGACGAGCTGGAGCAGGCCCTTCCGAGCAGGCCGGCAGCCCGGAAGGCCCCGGCCAGCAAGTAGCGCCGCGAGGCTCGCGCAAACAGGCAACACTCAGAACTCGGACATTACTGCCCGTCCCGGCGGGACGGACTGGAGAGAGACAATGGAAGCATTGGGAATGATTGAGACCAAGGGCTTTGTCGGGCTTGTCGAGGCCTCCGACGCCATGTGCAAGGCGGCCAACGTCGAGCTTGTCAAGCGGATCGAGATCGGCGGCGGCTACGTCACGACGATCGTCACCGGCGACGTCGGGTCGGTGAAGGCGGCCGTCGAGGCTGGCGCGGCGGCGGCTGGAAAGGTCGGCGAGCTTGTCAGCTCGCACGTTATCCCCGCCCCGAACGACCAGTTGAAGGGCGTGTTCTTCTAGTAGTAGCCGGTCGCCGGTAGTCAGTAGCCGGTGTTCCATTCGGGATACCGGTGAAGATCATCGCAAGCGGGCTACCGGCTACCGACTACGGGCTACCGGCTACTCCCGGCGCGCCGGGACCGGCTACCAAAGCGAAGCGAAATGAAGATCCTGGTCAGCAATATCGGGTCGACGAGTTTCAAGTTCAGGCTGTTCGACATGTCGTCGGCCGAGCTTGAACTGGCGTCCGGCGGGGCCGACCGAATCGGCGGCTCCGGCGGCTCGCTGAAGCTCGCGCTGGCCGGGCGGACGACGCGCGTGGAGCAGGACTTCGCCGACCATGGCCGGGCCATCGAGTTCGTGATGTCGCACCTGGTGGCCGAGGGCGTCCTTGCCGGCGCCGCCGACCTGGACGCGGTGGCGTTCAAGGCCGTCGTGGGCGGCGGGGCCGAGCCTGTCTCCATGGTCGACGATGCCCTGCTGGACAGGATGGAGTACTTCGTGCCGATCGCGCCGGTTCACAATCCCCCGTACATCGCGGCCATGAGAATGTTCCGCCAGGTGCTGCCGGGTACGGCGCTGGTGGCGGCCTTCGATGACGGCTTCCACGCGACCAATCCGCCTCGCCGCCGGATGTACGCTTGCCCGCCGGACTGGGCGGAGAAGTTCGGCGTGAAGCGCTACGGCTATCACGGCGCGTCGCATCGCCACGTCGCGTCGCGGCTGGGCGAGTTGATGCCCGAGGCGCGGCGGGTGATTTCGTGCCACCTCGGCGGCTCGTCGAGCCTCTGCGCCATTGCCGACGGCAAGAGCGTGGCCACCAGCATGGGCCTGACGCCGCAGTCGGGCCTGCCGCAGTGTACGCGGGTTGGCGACTTCGACGCGTTCGGGCTTAAGCTGATGGCCGAGCGGACCGGGCGAGACATGGACGACCTTCTGGCCGAGCTTGGCAGCCGGGCCGGTCTGGCGGCCCTGAGCGGCACCAGCGGCGACATGCGCGACATCGAAGCCGGCCTGGCCGGCGGCGACCGGCGGTGCGGGCTGGCGCTCGAGATCTACACCACGAGCATACGCGACTACCTCGGCGCGTACATGGTGGAGCTTGGCGGCGTCGAGGCGATCGCCTTTACCGGCGGCATCGGCCAGCACAACCCGCTCGTCAGGGGCATGGTGCTCGATGATCTGGGCTTCGCTGGCATCGTGCTGGACGCCAAGGCCAATAAGGAAGTCCGGGAAGAGGGCAGGATCGACGCTCCAGGCAGCGCAGCGGCGCTGTGGGTGCTGCCGGCCAATGAGGAGCTTGTCGTCGCCAGGCTGGCGGCGGAGTTTCTGGCCAAGCGCGGAGCGCAACCCTAAGACCCAAGACCTAAGACCCAAGACCTAAGACCCAAGACC
Source organism: uncultured Planctomycetaceae bacterium (assembly GCA_964402305.1). Taxonomy (GTDB): domain Bacteria; phylum Planctomycetota; class Phycisphaerae; order SM23-33; family SM23-33; genus JAUWQU01. The sequence continues at coordinate 3,875 of CAYOBS010000233.1, forward strand.
TAAGACCCAAGACCCAAGACCTTTTCACTTAATAGGAACAAAGACAATGGAAGAAGCATTGGGAATGATCGAGACCAAGGGCCTGGTGGCCGTGATTGAGGCGACCGACGCGATGCTCAAGGCGGCGCAGGTCAAGTATGCCGGCATGAAGAAGGTCGGCAGCGGGTACGTCAGCGTCTGCGTCCATGGCGACGTGGCGGCCGTCAAGGCGGCCGTGGACGCCGGCTCGGCCGCCGCGGCGCGCGTGGGCGAGGTCGTCAGCGTGCATGTGATCCCCCGCCCGCATAACGAACTGCGGAAGATCATGCCGACTACGGCCGGCTGATGACCGCCCGCAGCGTAAGCCGCCCCGCCGGCGAGGATGCCGGGACAGCGGCGGCGTTCCTATCGCCAACGGCAGGAAGGAGTCGAGACATGTTCATCGCGCGCGTGCGAGGCAACGTGGTGACCACCCAGAAGGTCGAGACGATGACCGGGCGAAAGCTGCTCATCGTCGAGCCGCTGCGGGTGGATGAGAAACAGGGCCGAATGTTCGGCACGGAGCGTTGTTTCGTGGCCGTCGACAACCTTGGGGCCGGCCAGGACGATCTCGTGCTGGTCACGCAGGGCTCAAGCGCCCGGATGACGCCCCAGACCGAGAAGGCCCCGGTCGACTGCGTGGTGATCGGCATTATCGACACCGTCTTCGCCGATGAGTCCGAGGTCTACCACAAGGGCGATAGCGGCAAGCCGCTGGTCGGATGAGGCCGGGC
>CAYOBS010000233.1:4726-6239 GCA_964402305.1 uncultured Planctomycetaceae bacterium
CCGCGGCGGCGAAGGCGGACGAAGACTAACCGGACGTCCGGCAGGAGCGAACCATGACACAGGTCAATGAGCAGATGTTCCGAGAGATGGTCCAGAGCGTTTTGGAGCACGTGCAGAAGGGTTGGGGCAGTCGGGCCGTGCCGGCGGCGGGAAAGACCGCCCCGGCGCCGGTCAGCGCCGTGACCATCGGCGGCGCTGGCCCAGCCGGCAAGTTCGGGCAGTTCACGTCCGTCGACGAGGCCGTCGCGGCGGCCTCGGCCGCCCAGCGGGCGCTGATGCGGCGGTCGATGGCGCAGAGGGAGATCGTCTGCGGCGTCATCCGGCGGATATGCACCGAGCGGGCGGCCGAGCTGGGCGACATGGAGTACGAGGAGACCCGCATCGGGCATCGGCCTCACAAGACCGAGAAGATGCTGGCGGTCGGGAAGATCGCTCTCGGCACGGAGTTCATGAAGACCGAGTGCTTCAGCGGCGACCACGGCATAACGCTGGAGGAGCACGCGCCGTGGGGCGTTATCGGCGTGGTCACGCCTGTTACCCACTCGCTGCCGACGCTGGCCAACAACGCGGTGAACATGATCGCCGCGGGCAACAGCCTGGTGGTCAACCCGCACCCAGGCGGCAAGAAGATCGCCGCCCACGGCGCCAAGCTGTTCAACCAGGCCATCTACGAAAAGATCGGCATCGACAACCTCATCTGCGTTATCACCGAGCCGACGCTGGAGTCAGCCGGGGAGATATTTCACCATCCGGGCGTCAAGCTGCTGTCGATCACGGGCGGGCCAGGCGTGGTGGCGGCGGCGATGAAGTCCGGCAAACGGGCCATCTGCGCCGGACCGGGAAACCCGCCGGTGGTGGTCGATGAGTCGGCGGACATTGACAACGCCGCACGCTGCATCCTCGAAGGCGCCAGCTACGACAACAACCTCCTGTGCCTGTCGGAGAAGGAGGTCTTCGTGGTGGCGAGCGTGTGGGACCGCATGACGGCGGCGATGGAGGCCGTCGGGGCCGTCAGGCTCACCGAGAAGCAGATGGACCAGCTCGCCGCGCTGGCGATCGAGAGCGGCAAACCCGGCGAGCACCCCCACGCCAACCGCAAGTTCGTCGGCGCCGAGCCGCAGGCGCTGGCCTCGGCGATCGGCCTGACCGTCCCGGCCGGGTGCCGAATGCTCTTCGGCCAGACCGGCAGCGACCACCCGTTCGTCCAGGCCGAGCAGATGATGCCCGTCATGCCCTTCGTCAAGTGCGAGAGCTTCGAGCAGGCCGTCGATTTGGCCTGCCAGGCCGAGCACGGGTTCGGTCACACGGCCGTCATTCACTCGCGGCTGGTGGACCACATGACTTACATGGGCAAGGCGATGGACACGACGATTTTCGTGAAGAACGGCCCGTCGGTGGCGGGCAACGGCGGCGGCGGCGAGGGCTACGGCAGCTACTCCATCGCATGCTCGACCGGCGAAGGAATCGCCACGCCCCTCACGTACACCCGCCTGCGCCGCTGCGTGATGGTGGA
>CAYOBS010000234.1:0-6233 GCA_964402305.1 uncultured Planctomycetaceae bacterium
CCGGGACCGGTGCAACTCGCGGCGACGGCCAGCAGCGCCGGGATTATCAGATTCAGATTAAGATTCATATCAAAAAGCTTCATTCGCGCATTGTACATCCCCGCCGGTCAAATCGCGAAAAGCGATCCGCGGAGGAAAGGGAAAAAGCGGTATGAGCCTCGGAAAGCTGTGGAAGAATCTGCCGGTGAGGTGGTGGGAGCAGAGGCAAAGTTGGCGGTAATGCCCCGATGGGGTATGAGATGATCACGCGTTTGCCTTAACTGCACAACATAGATAGGGCATCACCCCTCACCCTCGTTTTGTTGCCATGGGAAGCCCTTGGCCTCCGGATACCGCTTCTGGTATTCGGCTAGTTCTGCGGTGCTCAACGGGTACCATTCGTCATATGGGTAACGCCGGAAGAACTCCGAAATCCGTTCGCGAAAATGCTCATCCGCAAGCGGATTGAGTCGGCCTTTCCGGAGTTGGCGCATCCCCTCGAGCTCTGTTCTCGACACCCGAATTGTCACTGTGAAATCAACTGCCAGTTTGTCCGTAAACCCTATCCGTTCACACGGGGGAAGATAGAACCACTTGAGGTTCAGGCGAGAATGCTGGGTCAGGATCTTGACCCAGCCGTTCACATTATTCGTATCTTTGGCTTTCCTCTCAACATCTCGGAAGTTGCGAATCTCACACAGGGTGATGTCCTGGCTATGTGCGCTGTCGCAGTCCTGGGTGGCTACGATTGCAGTGACAGGCCGAACCGGCAAGATCGCAGTTACCGGTTCGCCGGCTTCCAACACCTGTGCCCAATCTGTATCCACCGCTCCGTCATCCTCGACAACCGTTAACCGATGCAAAGAGACCTCCACCCGGGGTAGGCCAACGAAGATGTCCCCTTGCCGAATCGGCGCATCAGTTTCCGAGAACTCGTAAATCACACAATGTCCTCGATGTCAAAGGTTCTGCGTGCTTCGTCATCAGCCGCCTGAAATCGAGCAGACTCCATTTCTGCCAGCAACTGCAAGGCCAACTGCCGAGCTTTCTGCAATGAGATACGTCTTCGCCGAAGAAACTCAACGAGAACGCGCGCCGTTGGCTCAGTGTATCGCTTACGATTAGCGACCCATGGATCAGCCAGTGACGTTAGCGGCGAGAGGGCCAAGACTAAGCCTATTCCCAAAGGGCGAAGGTATCCATGAGGAGACTTGCATGCACTCTGCGTCGCCGCAAGGTTCCTTATCGACCATGAACCGCTTGCCGTATTGGCAAATCCTGCTTGGGAGGGCTTATCTTCCTGAACGATTTCATAGGCGTTATTCACCGGAGAACCTCCTGTGTAGATCGCCATCGATCAGCTTGAAAAACCAATTCTTTACAAGCGTGTGCGATTGATCCAGCCAAGTCTCAAACTCTTCAGGCATCTTCGGTAGATCATCGCCTGCCGACTGGCACATAGTCTCCCAGAGCAAAGCTGACTTCCCATCACGCTGCCCCGTCGCAAAACTGATCTGAACGATGCCCAATGGTTTCTTGCTATGATACATTTGATGCGTCTGAAAATGCTGAGGCAAGAGGTCGACATCGGTATTCTCGAAGAGACTCTGCGGCAACGAGATCGAGACCTTCATCTTCTCGTTCAAGAAGTCGAGAACACTCGATGACTGGTGGTCGAACTCGACGGCGTTGATGTACCTCAACGTAAGGTTCTCTATCTTCAACTCGCCAGATTTGGGATGAGCATCGTATAGCTTTTTCTGCGCGTCTATGACCCGTGCGCGGTAGTCTGACCATCGATACTTGCCGGTGTCGTTGACAGTGAATATGCCAGGGCCGAGTTGGACCAAAGGCCAGTCGTCTTCGGCCACGCGAAACCTGTGCTGAACCACATGGCCTGCCATCTCGTCTGGAATATTGGCCGTGTCGAGCTGCTGGTGTTCGGGGTACTCTGTCTGCAATCGATCGTAAAGGCGACCGAGCAGCAAGCGATAATGCGGGTCCGCCGCGACACCTAGGCCCTTCTGCTGAAGTGCCCATCGCATCTCGAATATCGCTTCAACAAGCGGTTTGTTCTTCAACTCTTGTGAGCTCATGCGGGTCTTCCCGGTCTTGTCGGCGGTTAGTCATCTCTCACCACTATAAAGAGCCGAGTTTACTACTCGGCCAACGCTGAAATCCGATGGAAACGATTTCGTCTGCCATTCTGGTCGGGTTGCCTCGCTCAGTCAAAGGTCTTTTTTCTCAACATCGGGGCTCGGCCGCCCAGTTTACTACGCCGGGCACGAAAAAAAAGTTTTGTTTTGTGCCGAGGCCCATGAAGGCAGTTCCCCTCGAGACGCTCCCGCCGCCGGGAAATAATGCTGGCCAAGGCCCGACCATGGCCTATAGAATCATTCCCTTGCGGTTCGGCGGGCGGATGGGCCGCGAAGGTTGCCTCGCGGACCGGACCGAAGTGGAGAATACCGGATGAAAGTCCGTGCCATAGCTGTCCTGCTGGCGGTCTGTCCGCTTGTGGCGGCCGCACAGCCCGTGCCGGGCCCCACGGCCCCACTGGCAGACCGCCTGCCGGCCGGAACGCTTGCCTACGCCGGCTGGGCCGGCAGGAGCCTGGCCTTCGACGGCTCGATGTTCGGCCAGTTGCTCAACGACCCCGACGTCGCCAAGATCGTCCAGGCCATCGGCGAGGCAATCCGTAAGGACATCCCCATCAACGCCAAGAAGGATATCTTTACCCGCGGCTGGGCCATGGCCGGCATCGCCTGGCAGCACCCGGTCGCCGCGGCGCTGATCGACCTGAAAAAGGGCGAGCAGGGTCCGGCCCCCACGGCCACGCTGCTGATCGACCTGGACACCGACCGCGAGGCCTTCGCCAAGCAGCTCGACGGGCTGCTGAACCTCCTGAAGGACCAGGACTACATCCGGCTTACCGAAGCCACCCTGGGCTCGGTGAGCTACCGAGTTTTGGCACAGTCCGCCGACAGGCCGGAGATTTCCTTTGGATATATCGGCAACATGCTGTTCGTGGGCGTCGGCGCCGATGCGCCCAAGGCCATCATCGAGCCTGCCGCGGCCGGCAAGCTCTCAGCCGACAAGAAGTTCATCGAATGCCTCCAGGCCGTCGCCGCCGGCGACGTGCAGATGGCGTACTACATGGACGTTTCGGGTCTGGTCGGCAAGCTGGAGCAGTTCACCGCCGCCCCCGCCACGGCCGGTGAGCAAGACGCGGCCCAGGCTCGCGCCCGGAAGATTCGCCAACTCATCGTGGCGATGGGACTGGACAAGGTCTCCGCCGCGGCGGGCGCTACCAGGGTGATAGATCGCGGGCTTTACAGCCGCACGAGAATCTTCACGCCGGCGCCGCACCGGGGGCTGCTGCTGGCCCTTGCCGGGCCCGAGATCACCGACGAGGACCTCTCGGCCGTGCCGGACGACGCGGACTTCCTGCTGGCGGCGAAGATTTCCCCCCAGGCGGCCTGGGATGAGCTACGCGGGGCGATCAAGGATGCCGACCCCAACGCCGACAGCCGGTTCGCCGAGGAAGTTGGCCGGATCGAGCAGCGACTTGGCGTCTCGCTCAGCAGGGATGTTCTCAGCCAGTTCGGCGATACCTGGGTGGTGTCCAGCGCGCCGTCGCGCGGAGGCTTCCTGACCGGCACGATGCTGTCGGCCGACATCAAGGACCCAGCCAGGCTGGCGGCAACCATCGGCAAGATCGAATCGGCCCTGCTGCCGCCGCCGCCCGTGCCTGCCACGACGGTCCCCGCCGCCGGCCAGGCCGCCCCCGGCCCGACATCCAGGCCGAGCATCGAGACCCTCAAGTTCGCCCGGGCGGACATTCATTACCTGGCCTTGCCCTCGGCCCTCGCGCCAATGCCGCTGGCCCCGGCCTGGGCATTGCACAAGAACCACCTGCTCGTGGCCCCGTGGCCACAGGTCATCCGGTCCGCCATTGCCGCCGACGGCGCGGGCAGCCCTGTCACGCAGACCGCGGACTTCCGCTCGGCCCGCTCTCGCCTGGCCGGCAAGCCGTCGGTGCTCTTCTACTGCAACGGCCCAAAGATCGCCCGCCAGGCGTACAACTGGGCGCTGGCCGGCTGGACTATCGGCGCAAACAAGCTGGCCGGCATGGGCTTCAAGGATGCCCGCCCATCCTTGCTGCCGCCCCTGACGACCGTCGAGCAGTACCTCCGCCCGTCGATCGCGGCCGTCTGCCCCGATGCCGGCGGAATCACCTTCGAAACCTACGGCTCGCTGCCCTCGGCAGTTCCAGCCGCCGGAATGTTGCTCAACCCCGTGACTCTCTGGCTTTCTATGCCGGCCGTGCGGAAAACACGCGCCGAGGCCCAAGACAAGGTTAAACCCTGAGAAGGAATCAAAAGGAATCGAGAGGAATCAACACTATGGGAAAAATCGGCATCGGAATCAATCTGGAGTTCGTGCGGCACGCGGACAAGAGTTTCGAGTGGGCCGTCAACAAGGCGGCTGAGCTGGGCTACGAGTATGTCGAGCCAATGGTCCACTGGGGCCGGGAACTGCTCAGCGAGGCGGGGTACTTCCACAGCGTCTCGATGCTCGACGATCCGCTGCGCCTCAGCCGGGCGTGCAAGGCCGCGGGGGTCAAGCTGTCGGGCCTCTCATCCCACACGCCGCTGTGCAAGCCGGAGATCGGCACGGAGTACCTCAAGCAGGCGATCCGCTTCGCCGCCGAGTGCGGGGCGCCCGTGGTCAACACCGACGAAGGCCCCAAGCCCGCGTGGACGACCGTCGAGGAAGACCACACGCTCATGCGGTACGTGCTTGCCGAGGCCGCCGCGGTGGCTGAGCCGCGAGGGATTCTCATCGGCATCGAGCCGCATCAGCAGTACTCCAAGACCCCGGCCGGGCTGAAGCGGATCTGCAACCTCGTCGATTCGCCCGCCATCGGCGTGAACTTCGACACCGGCAACAGCTACCTTGCGGGCCAGGACCCGGTCAAGTGGCTCAAGGCCGTCAGCCCCAGGCTGGTCCACCTGCACGCCAAGGACATCTCCGTCCAGCAGTCGGCCGCCGAGCGGGGCAAGGTTACCGGCACGCCCGTCGGCTGCGCGTGCGGCGAAGGCGTCGTTGACTGGCCCGCCGTCGTCAAAGTCTGCCGCAAGCTGCCGCGAGACATCGTCTTCAGCGTCGAGTGCGGCACCATCGACCAGGCCAGGAGCAGCATCGAGTATTTGAAGAAGGTGATTGGGAGCAAGTAGCCGGTGGTCGGTAGCCGGTAGCCGGGAAAGGCAGCGGCAACAGGGCAAGTGGAAAAGCGTCCGCGAGAGGCGAAGCCTTTGGAGAGCGGCGGCAAGACGCGAGGCGGCGCCGACGCCGCTTTGGATCGCCGGCTCATTGTGTCTGATAGGCAGGTAGCTTCGGCAAAAGCGCGTACGCGCCCGATGCGTTCTGTCGTGTTCGTAATGTTCTTCCGCCTCCGAGCGAAAGCGGCGAGGTCGGCCCGACTGCGTCGGGCCTCGTCGCCGCACCTGCCTACCGGCAGGCAGGCTACAAATGCTCTCGCCTTCTTGCGGCGTTTGACGCGGGGAGAAGATGACGAAAGGATCGATCATGACTCGATGGCGAATTCTACTTGCGGCGGCCATGGTGCTGGGGGGACTCGGAGCAGTCACCGCCCTCGGCAAGGCCCTTGAGCACGTGATTTGGCATATCGAAGAAGATAAGGGCTTCGCGTACTTGTACGACCCCAACGGCGGAGAGGTCAACTACGTCTTCGGGGGCAAGGGCTTCAATGCCTTCAAGCCGTACGTCAATCGCCTGCTGTCCCCGAAGAAGATCAACCCCCTTCGGGACAACGTGCCCGACCACATCCACCATCACGGTCTGATGTTCGCCATGGCCGTCGACGGCGTGGACTTCTGGTCGGAGACCGCCAAGTGCGGCAGGCAGGTCCAGCGGGGAATCTTCTCGGCCGCCAGGTCGGTCAGACGGAGCGCAGCGGCCATCACGGCGGACATCGACTGGACGAAGCCCGACGGCAAGACTATCGTCGCGACCGAAAAGCGGACGATCGAGCTGTATTCCCGAGAGATCGACAAGTCCGGAAATCCAGCCCCGACGCTCATCTCCTGGCGTACGCGGCTTGCCCCGCCGGCCGGGGCCGAGTCGATCAAGCTGACTGGCAGCCATTACTTCGGCCTGGGGATGCGGTTCGTAAAGTCGATGGACAACGCCGCGACATTCACCTTCGCCGACCCCAACGCCGCGAGCTTGGC
>CAYOBS010000235.1:0-6204 GCA_964402305.1 uncultured Planctomycetaceae bacterium
TCAGGAACCTAAGACCCTGCCTTCTCGCCGCCCGCGCCGGCATCGAGCTTCTCGATGTCCTTGGGCATGGGCAGCGTCTTAAGAACGCACGGCATGAAGTACTTGACGAAATCCGCCACGGCAAGGTCCGCCTGGGCGGGGTCGGGAATCGCGTAGACCAGCCTGCCCGCCTGCTGCTGCACCGCGGGCAACGGGGCGAACTGGACCTTGGCGAAATACGCGTGTTTCACGAACAGGCTGCCCAGCGCGAACCGCACGTAATTGCGGTCGTTTTCCGGCGTGCCGTTGAGGGAGAAGATGTAGTACTGGACGAACTGCCCGGCGGCGGCGCCTTGCATGTCCGTCCGCTGGAACAGCGCTCGCTGGAAAGCCAGGGGGGTATTGCCCCAGGGGGCAGCCACGCCATCCACGGTGACGGGAAGGTCGGTCGTCCCGAGATCCTCAGCGCCACCGGCGACGACGCAGCGCTCCGGCGTGTGCGCCACGAGGTCAACCCCGCCGGTGTAGTAATACACCTCCAGCCGCCAGTATCGAAGCGGGTCGCCGGGCCCCCGGCGGCTGTCGCGGTACGTGCGGATCGCCAGCCAGTTGCTGCGGCGAAGCGGAAGATTGCGCCCGTCGGTGGCCGTGCCGATGCCCAGCAACTCCATCACGTCCGGCGCGATCTCGCCCTCGCCGTCGGGCCGGCCGTCCTTGTGGAATCCTTGCGTCTTCGGGTCATAGTCCAACTCGCCGTCAGCGCTGACGAACTCGAAGGGGCCCATCTTGTCGGGCATGGAGGTCATGACGTACTTGTCGTTGACCTCGACCCCCGCCGGCCAGGGCACAGGCGACTTCTCGGTCGCCAGCTTCAAGACGTTGACCGCGACGCCCCATCCCGCCGCCGTCAGGGCCAGTATGGCAAGGGCGGCCAGGAAGTGGGTGTCGCCAAAGACCCGCGCCATTGCGCGCAGCAGCCCCGGCTTCTTGATGATCTCAAGCTCAAGCTGCTGGTCGGTCATGTCTTGGCTCCACCGGTCATGGCCGAGTCTTCCTTGGCATCGTCCGGCAATCCTTTTCCGTCTTCGTCCTGGTCTTCCTCGTCTTGCCCGTCGGCCACGAACAGGCCCTGCAAGACCCATCCAAGCCCCCACAACATCAGCAAGGCCGGTATCAGCATCAGCATGCCCGTGAACGAGTGCATGAAGTCCTTGCCGAAGTCCGGCTTGTCCATGACGTAGGCGGTGCTTGTTATTATCACCCGCATCACATTGCAGGCGATGGCAATTGGCACACCCATCAATACGAGCGTCACCCGCTGCCAGATCGGTTTATCGTCAAGATATGCCATCGCCACGCCCAGGGCCATGAATGCCACGAGCATCCGGACCCCGCTGCACGCCTCGGCCACGGTCAGGTCGCGCTGTATGCCGGAGACGCTCACGAGCGTCAGTTCGCTTGCCTTGACGATGATGTCGACGCCGCAGAGCTTGAGTACGGCTGCGCTGGCGGCCGCGGCGAGGTTCTGAAGTGGCAGGGCGATCCGGCCGTAGGTGGTGTCCGGCAGCGGCATCGCGAAGATCAGGAACACGACAGGCAGCCAGACCACCCGCAGGACTCTCGGCCCGGCCAGGTACAGCACCAGGCCCATGACCGTCGGGATGATTCCCACGTGGCAGATCCAGAAGCCTTTCCAGACAGTCTGGTAGACGTAGAGGCCCGCGAGGATCATCAGGATGCCCAGGATCATCAGCCCCAGGCCCCACATGCAGACCCGCCTGCCGGCCAAGAAAAGCTCATCCCGCCTGCTGTAGAGAAAGTAGAGGCTGAACAGGGGGATCAGGAACCCGTGGGACCAGTTGCCGTTGTCCATCCAGGTCCGCACCATTATCCGCAACTGCCAGAAGTTCATCCAGGCCAGCACGCCGGCCAGGATAACGATTCGCGCGCAGGAGTCCGCCGGGAAGCTCTGACGGAAGGTCGGCGCGGCTGATTCCGCGACCAATTCCGCAAGAGACCCGGTGTGCGCCTTTGGGGTGTCATGACGAATCATGTCGTTCATACGTTTCCAAGGCAGCGGTGTCGTCCTGGAAGACTACCATCGGGTGAAACGCGTGCTGGTTGGAGTAGCATCAGGACTTCGCGGATCGGAGAAATTGCGGTCGTAGATGAACCCGAAACCGTAGGTAAGCCGGAAGGCGTTGCGAATAACGGCGAAGAACGAGGCCCGCACGTCGGTGCCGACGGCGATCACGTCGTTGGGCTTGAGGAACAGGTCCGGGTCCTCGCCCTTGAATATCGATTCCAGGTTCAGCGGAATGAACTGCTCCTGGTTGCCTCCGATCCGCCGGATCAGAATCGAGTTCTCCGGCCAGGCCAGCCCGTTGAGGTTGCCCGCCGCCGCCACCGCCATCTTCATGGTGATTTGCCGCCCGGTCAGCGAGTACACGCCGGGGCGGGAGACTTCGCCCATGATGTAGAACTCGCCCATGTCCAGCGAAGGCACGTGAATGATGTCGTTGTTCCGCAGGACAATGTTCATACGCGGGTCGCCGTCGCGAAGTTGGTTAAGATTTATCGCGATAACCCTGGCCATGTCGGAACGATCGACGTTTTTCCAGCCGAAGGGGTCGGAGGCGTCCTTTTCCCCCGCCGGCTTGGTCTGGGGCTCGCCGGCGGCGGCGGTCTCGCCCTGGGCCTTGACCCACTTGCCGCCCGAGTAAATCCACTTCGGGCCGCCGGCTGGGGCGGTTGCGGCGGTCAGGCCAGGCTCGGTCGCCGGGTTTGCCGCGCCGCCCGCGGGGTCCGTCTCGGACATTGCCACCATTGACGGCAGCGGGGCGGTCGAGCCGGGCCTGGCGGGCCTGGTCGTCGTCCCCGGCACCAGGCCCTGAAGGGCCCTCTGAAGTTCCTCGAGGGCTCGCTGGGCCTCATCGGCAGTTCCGGTCGAGGGCGCCGAGGACGTCGCGGGCGCACCGGTGCCGCCGGGGACCTCCTTAGGCTCCGGCGGCAGCACAGCCCGCGTGGTCGGCCCGACCTGCACGCCCCTGGGAGCGACGGAGATTTTCGCCGCGGGATTCGGGCGGATGACGTAGATGTAGTTGATGTTCACCTGCGTCACCCCGCCGGCAAGCGCCATCGCCTCGAGCAGTCGCATGTCCTTTCGGAGAATGCTGTACGTGCCGGGACGGGCAATGGCGCCGATAGCCGAAAACGTGTTCTGCCTCTGGGCGGCAATTGTGACCGAGACGGTGGGGGTCCGAAGGATGTCCGGGCTGTACTTGTTGATGATGACCTGCGTGAGCTCGTCCTTGGTTAATCCCTCGGCCTTGACGCGATCGGACAACAGGGGCAGGTCGATGTAACCGCTGTCGGAAACCTGCCGCCTCAGCACGGTCTCGAAGCCCTCGTTGAACAAATCCAGGATGGATATGTCAACGACGTCCGTCGGGCCGATGATGTAGTCCTCATCCGTGTAAGACCAGTCGCCCTCCCGCGGGAACGTGGCGTTGGGCAGAACCTCCTGCGACCTGTCCGTCGGGCCGATGCTCGAAAGAATCGGATTGATCGGCGAGCCGGGAACCGGCGCGATGACCTTGTCCGGAGACAGGAACCGCGTAATGTCGGTCTTCCACCAGTTGGCGGGGTCTGCGCACCCGCCGCCCAGCAAAAGAAAAACCACGCACAAAACACCCGAGAGAGTTGTCTTGTCAAACCTTGTAGTCACGGCGGACCTTTCCTGGCATCGCCCAGAGGGCCAGGCCGTTCACTCGCGAACCAGCGCCCCACGGGTACCGCATCGGCCGCGGCCTCGCGCTCCGCGCGATACCCAGAGGGACAATGATCTCGCCCGAACGGGCCGAGCCCAGTTTCCCGAAAGCTGTCGAATCGGCGCTTTCCAACATCGCTAAGTCTAGGCACTCAGACCGGCTTGTCAAGCACAACACATACCTGAAAACAGTTTTCGCGAACATGCGCAAACGGCAGATGCCCACAGGGCATATCGGCCGTCGCGGGGCCTGACTTGACCATCCGTCCGATCTTGAGAGGCAATATGCTCCAGAAAGGCAAGGCCTGTCCACAGATTAAGCGGATTCGCGGAGGTCAAGATGTTTGTTTCTTCAGGCATCTGTGTAATCTGCGCAATCTGTGGATTCTTCTTCTTCGCACTGTGTAATCTGCGCAATCTGTGGATTCTTCTTCGCACTGTTGAGCCGATGCCGCCGGCCCGGCGGACTGTCCGCCTGTTTCCTACGCCCGGCGGCAGCCGAGGATCGCGCCTTGTCGGGAAAAACTCCGGCCAGGGCCTTAGCGCTGCGGCAAGGGGTTCCCAGCGGCCCCGGAGACTTCAACCGCCATCGTTTGGCGATGCAGCCCGTCCAGGCGCAGCAGCACCGAGCCGTCCGGCCCGCGCACCACCGAGCGGATCGCCAGCCCTTCACTGCTGACGTTGACTTCCCCGGGCCAGGGCCCGGCCAGCAGCAACACCGGATTCAGCAGCCCATCGGGTGGCGGATCGAGCACGAACCTGCACTGCCCGCCTTTGGCCGCCAGATAGTAGCAGCCCTGGGACTCGTCGAAGCCGTCGCGGTCGCCGTCGCCGGCGGCCCGGACATCAGGCTCGGCCACTGACGGGCGTATGGCCCCGGGGTGCAGGTAATTGGCGGCCAGGACCGGGCCGGACTGCCCTTGCGGTAAGATCATGTATCGCCACAGGCCAACCTCGCCGGCGAAGTCGTTCACCACCATTTGCCGGCCTGTCGACTGGCCGTGAAAGACAGCATCCGCCGCCGAGAAGATCCCCACCGCCGCGATCTCAGACCCGCCGGCGTTGTTCAGCACGCCCTGGACCACGCACCGGCCGTCGCCATAGATCGTGTACTCCCAGCGGATTTGACGGACCGCCATCGACGCCCACTGCCCGGCCCGCGACGGGAAATACCACGTGCTGGCCAGGCGAAGACGAATCTCGTTGTGCTCCAGCAGCTCAACCTGCCCGACGCGCCGGCTGCCAAGTGCATCCAGCTTCTCGCCGCCGGCAGGCAGCTTCTCGCCGAGGCCCGCAAGCCGCACCTCGGCCTGGAGAGCGCCCATCCGCCACAGCCCGTCCAAGCCCTGTTCGATTCGCACCGGCTCATCCCGGCCGGGAAGCTTCAGCGCGTAGTTGAGCCCGCTCTTGGAAAGCTCCACGCCGGGCGGCGCCGGCTGGATCCGCCGGGCGTTGTCGATCAGCATTACATCGTCGAGGTTGAACCAAACCGCCCCGGCCGCGTCGGCAAACGAGAGCCGAACACGCCGCACCGACGAGGCGTCGAACCCGCCCGCCTGTCCGATGTGCTGAATGTCCAGCAGGACGTTGTTCCAGCCCGGCTGGACCAGCACGCGCGGCGACTGCCACGAGCCGCCGTCGCTGTCGATGGTCACCTGGAGGTCGTCCCGCAGCGTCCGGCTGAACAACGCCATCGACAGCAACTTGTAAGGCCGCAGGTCCAGCCCGGCGGGGATGTCAAACACGAGCTGCGCCCCCCCATGGGGCCCGAGGCCGGCCGGGAGCGTTACCTCCATCGCCCCGACGCCCGTTCGCGTGATGTTGACCACGAACTGCCGGGCGGCGCCGGAACCCTCCGGCTCAATGTGGAACCGATCGACCTGCTGCCGCCCCACCATCCCCGGCCGGGCCGAGGCCGCTTTGCCCGCAGCCGGCGACGGCTCGTCCTCGAAATCGGCCAGGCAGTGTACCCGCCCGCCCGCGACGATCTCCGGGTACGCCCGCGCCTGCTGACTGGCCAGAGGCTCGACCGCAATCGCCGGCGCAGCCGGGGCGGCAGGCGCGGGCCGTTTGAGCATGCCGCAGCCCGCGACGAGCATCGCCGCCGCCAACAGCAAGATGGTCAATGCCCTGGCATTCATGGAAGCCGGCATTATACCGCGCCGCAGGGGCGTCTTGTAGCGCGGCCGCCCCCCGATCACACAGGATCTGTCATTCCCACCCGTGGATGAACCACTGCAACAGGACGGCTACGATTTCTTCACGAAGCCTTTCCATGTCCGATCGATATACGGCAAGGTCTTCGAACCTGCTTCTTGCTTCGGAAATGCGATTTTCGACGGCCTTGCGCCACTCGGCGCAGGCTGCCTCGTCGGCGGGCAGTTCGACCTGTCCGCGAATCCCCAGATTCGCCAGCATTGCCGCCAGGGCAGCCTGCTCGGGGTGCGCGTAAGCTT
>CAYOBS010000236.1:0-6149 GCA_964402305.1 uncultured Planctomycetaceae bacterium
TAGCTGGACCTGTCCGAGGCCAGGAACGCCGCCGCCCTGGCGATATCCACCGCCTCGCCCATCCTCTTCATCGGGATCATCGACAGTGCTATGTCCTTGGCCTGCTGGGGCAGGGCGTCGGTCATCTCCGTGCGTATGAAGCCCGGGGCGACGGCGTTGCAGCGGACGTTCTTGCCGGCAAGCTCGATGGCCGTCGTCTTGGTCAGGCCAAGCATGCCGGCCTTGGAGGCCGAGTAGTTCGCCTGCCCACGGTTGCCTTCCAAACCGCTGTAGCTGGCCATGTTTATGATCGCCCCGCCGCGCTGGCGGACCATGTATCGGCTGACCGCCCGCGTGCCGTAAAACGCGCCGTAAAGGTTCACCTTCAGCACCAGGTCCCAGTCCTTGTCGTCCATCCGCATCAGCAGCCCGTCGCGGGTGATGCCGGCATTGTTTACCAGCACGTCGACGTGCCCGTACTTCTCGGCCACGTCATCGACAAGGGCCGTAAAGCCCTCGCTGTCAGTCACGTCGAGCTTTCGGCAGTCGAGCTTCTCGCCCGGCGAGCCGAGGTCGGCCTGCATCTCGGGGAACTTCTCGGCCAGCAGGTCCACCGCGACGACGGTCATACCCATCGCCAGCAATTCGCGGCAGATTTCCCGCCCGATTCCACGCGCCGCCCCGGTTACGATTGCAACCTTATCACTATCAGCCATCTAGCGTTTCTCCGCCTTTGCATTCCCGTGCCGCTGCTCTGTGTTTCCTGAAAGACCGCTCTCCCGAAGAGGTCGTGGAGGAAATAGGTCTTATAGGTCCTATAGGACCCATAGGTCTCATTTCTCTTTCTTTGATTGCTTCGCCAATTCCTCGACAGCCTGGAGGCTGTTGATGCTGACGATGTCGGCCCGGCGGTTGACCCGTCGCATCAGCCCGGCCAGGACCCGCCCGGGGCCGATCTCGTAATACCTTTGGACGCCCTGGGATTCAAGTGATTCCATTGTTTGCTGCCAGCGGACGGCCCCGGTGAGCTGAGCGATGAGCTTGGCCGGTATGGCCGAGCCATCAGCGTAGACCTGGGCGTCGACGTTGGCGAGCACCGGCACGGCCGGCGTGCGGAAGGCCAGGCCGGCAAGGGTCTGGGCGAGTCCCTCGGCCGCCGGGGCCATGATCCGGCTGTGGAACGCGCCGGCAACGTTGAGCCTTACGGCGCCCTTGGCCCCGTACACGGCAGCCAACTGCTCGACCCGTTTGCACGCGGCCAGCGAGCCGGAGACGACTATCTGCCCGGGGCAGTTGAAGTTGGCGCACGTCAGAGGCTCGCCCTGGGCGGCAGCGGCCACCAAGACCTGTGCCTGTGGCTCGTCCAGGCCCATCACGCAGACCATCCCCGACGCCGTGGCCGTGGCGGCCTGCTGCATGAGTTGGCCGCGCCTGGCGACCAGGCTGACGGCCGGGGCAAGGTCGATGGCGCCGGCGGCGTAAAGGGCGGTGTACTCGCCGAGGCTCAGGCCCGCGGCAAATGCCGGCCGGAGGGCGGCGAATCTGTCCGCCCCGAGCAGATCGCGCATGACCGCCAGGGTCGCGGCCGAGACGGTAAAGATCGCCGGCTGGCAGACATCGGTGCGGGCGAGTTGGTCGTCGGGGCCTTGGAAGCAGAGCTTCCTTAGTTCCAGGCCGGTGGCGGCCTCGGCCTGCTCGAAGACGGTCCGGGCGCCGGCGAAGGCGTCGCAGAGGTCCTTGCCCATGCCGACTTGCTGAGCACCCTGTCCCGGAAATAGCCAGGCGGTTTTCATTACGTTGATTCTCTGAATCTCCGCGGCTTTGCGGTTGACGATGCCTTAGCAGCCCGTTTCTAACCGGGCTGCTGGGGCTAAAGGCGAACGACGGCCCCGGCCCAGGTAAGGCCCGCGCCGAATGCCACCAGCATCAGCGTCGAGCCCGGCCCGATTCGCCCTTCGTCGCGAGCTTGCCGCATGGCCAGGGGAATGGACGCCGACGACGTGTTGCCGTACTTGTCGATGTTGACGAAGACCTTCTCCCGCGGAAGCTTGAACTTCTCCGCCGCCGACTCGATTATCCGGCTGTTGACCTGGTGAGGTACGACCAGGTCGATCTCGTCGACGGTCAGGCCGCACTGCTCCATGCAGTTGCCCAGGAGCCACTGCATCTTCTCGACGGCGAACTTGTAGACGTCCCGCCCGCGCATCTTGATGAAATGGCCGCCGTCGCCAACGGTCTTCAGCGAGGCCGGGCTGCGAGAGCCGCCGGCTGGGATGTGAATGAAATCCCATCCGCCGCCGTCGGCGTGCAGTACGGAGTAGATCAGGCCGCGGTTCTGATCCTCGGTTCCCTCGAGCACGACCGCGCCGGCGCCGTCGCCAAAGAGCACGCAACTGCCGCGGTCAGTGTAGTCGGCGAACCTGCTGAGAGTCTCGGTGCCTATGACCAGCACGCGCTTGTAGGTGCGAGTCTCGATGAACTTGCCCGCGACGCTGAGGGCGTAAATGAACCCGCTGCACGCGGCCCCGATGTCGAAGGCCGGAACGTCCGTCGCGCCAAGCGCGTCCTGGATGATGCAGGCCGTCGAGGGGAATATCATCTCGGGCGTGACGGTCGCCACGATTATCAGGTCGATGTCCCGAGCAGTCAGCTTGGCGTCCGCCAGGGCGTTCTTCGCGGCGATGACGCCAAGCGTGGCGGTGGACTGGCCTTCGGAAACAACGTGCCGCTGACGGATGCCCGTCCGCTGCATGATCCATTCGTCGGAGGTGTCGAGGAACTTCTCGATGTCCGCGTTGGTGAGCACGTTTTCGGGCACAGCCACCCCAAGGCCGACGATGGCGGCTCGCGGCGGCTTAGGCATTACTGCTCCTGGAAGATGAGGATGCCTCATGGCTCTCGCCCTGGCTGATAAGCTCCACGATCTTCTGGTTGACCTGGTGGTTGGCGAATTCCTTGGCCACGCGGGCGGCGTTCATGATGCCCCGGTGGTTGCTGGCGCCGTGGCAGATGATGTTGATTCCCGCCACGCCCAGCAGCGGCGCGCCGCCGTACTCGTTGTAGTCGTACTTGCCCATCAGCAGCCGGGCGGCCTTCTGGATGGCCGGGGCGTGATCGGGCAGGGCCGCGAAAAGCTCCCGCACGATCGCCTCGCCGACGCTGACGGCCATGCCCTCGATGAGCTTGAGCACGACGTTGCCGACGAAGCCGTCGCAGACCATCACGTCGCACTCGCCGCTGAAAAGGTCGCGCCCCTCGACGTTGCCGACGAACTGGATGTTCTTGTCGGCCTTGAGAAGGTCGCGGGTCTCCCTGACCAGGGCGTTGCCCTTGGCCTCTTCCTCGCCGATGCTCAGCAGGCCCACGCGGGGATTCTGCACGCCGCCGATGGCCTGGACGTACACCGAGGCCATGATTCCGTACTGATAAAGGTGCGAGGCGCGGCAGTTGACGTTCGCCCCGACGTCGCAGACGGCCACCGGGCCTGCCGGTGTGGGGGTTATAACCGCGATGCCGGGCCGGTGAACGCCGCGAAGGCGCCGAAGCCTCATCTGCGCCGCGGCCACGCACGCCCCGGTGTTGCCGGCCGAGATGCACGCGTCAATCTCCCCGTCGCGATGCATCTCCGCCATGACCGCGATGGAGCATCGAGGCTTGGCGCGGAGAGTCTCCACGGGCGGCTCGTCCATCCCGAGAACCTGGTCGGTGTGCCGGATCTCGATATGGTCGGTCGGCGCGGCAGCCTTGCCAAGGCATTCCTCAATAGCCGGCTGCAGGCCGACAAGAACAATCTTGTCGCCTTTGGCGAGTATTTCACGGGCGGCTACGGCGCCCTTGACCACCTCGGCGGGGGCAAGGTCGCCGCCCATCGCGTCGATGCCAATCCGCACGGATCAGCTCTCCTTCTTGATTTCCAGGCTCAGCCCCGGTCGAACGAAACCACAGTTCTCACAGGCCGCGTGCGGAAGCTTGGGCAAATTGCACTGCGGGCAGTCGACGTAGTTCACCGGGATCAGGGCATTGTGACTGCGACGCGACCGCGTGCGCGCCCGAGACAGTTTCTGTGTTGGCAGCATGATTCCAATCCTCTACAAGCAAATCATTTGTACTGCAAGTTTGCCCGGCCTTAAGCGGCGCGGGCAACAAAGGCCACGCAAAAACAAGCCCGGAACTCTAGGCGGATCAGCCGGGTTTGTCAAGCAAAAACGATTATCAGCCAAGCGCCTCGGCGGTCACCTTCGACGCTGGCGGCACTTGCTTTGGCCCGCCGCGGCG
The DNA here is from genome assembly GCA_964402305.1 of uncultured Planctomycetaceae bacterium. GTDB lineage: Bacteria > Planctomycetota > Phycisphaerae > SM23-33 > SM23-33 > JAUWQU01. The sequence continues at coordinate 4,255 of CAYOBS010000236.1, forward strand.
GGTCACGCCAACTTGCAGGGCTCTATTGCGGATTTCGGATTGCGGATTTCGGATTGTCTGGATGAGGATCGTCCGGGAAGGAAATCCGCAATCCGCAATCCGCAATGGCGGCCGCGATATCGCACCACGACATCTATATCAAGGCAGCGTGTCGCTCCTGCCAGAAGGTCAGGTCGCGCCAAGCGCCTTGGCCGCCCACTTGCCTGCCGCCACCAGCGCCTCGGACAACTTCTCCGGGTTTTTCCCGCCGGCCTGGGCCAGCGTGCCCCTGCCGCCGCCGCCGCCGCCAACTATCGCCGCGACGGCCTTTATCCACTTGTCCGCACTTATCTTGCCCGTGGCGACCAACTCGTCGGAAACCATCGCCACCAGCATAACCTTGCCGTCGCCGGCCGCCCCGACAAACAGCCCGGCCGCACCCTTCTGACGCTGGCGGTCGCACTCGGCCCGCATCGCGTTGGCATCCGGCAGGTCCATTCTACCGACCATCACCGGCCCGACGGGCGAGGAAAGCGACACCTCCGGCACAAATTCCTTGGCTGCCGCCGCTGCCGCCGGGGCCTTACCCGCCTTGCGGAGATCCTTGATCTCTTTGGCCATCGCCTCGATCCGGGCCGGGACTTCCTCCGGCTTGGTGCGAAGCAACCCGGCGGCGGTGCGAAGAAGCTCATCCGCGCCAAGCATGTGCTCGATCGCGGCGCGGCCGGTAAGTGCGGTGATCCGCCGCACGCCCTTTGCCACGGACTCCTCGGAGATGATCTTCAGCGCGGCGATCTGCCCGGTGCGCTGGAGGTGCGTGCCGCCGCAGAACTCGGCCGAGCACGCCGACTCGCCGCCAGGCCCGCCCGCCCCGCCGATCATGATCACCCGCACGGGGTCGGGGTACTTCTCGCCGAAGACAGCACGCACGCCGGGCACTTTCCTGGCCTCGGCAAGGGGCATGACGCGATGTGTTACCGGCTCGTCGGCGAGGATCCGCTGGTTGACCATCCGCTCGACCTTGGCGAGCTGCTCGTGCGTGACGGCCTGGTTGTGCGAGAAGTCGAACCGCAGCTTGTCCGGCGCCACCACGCTGCCGGCCTGGTTGACGTGCTCGCCGAGAACCTCGCGGAGGGCCCAGTTCAGCAGGTGCGTACCGGTGTGGTTCCGCATGGTGTCCATGCGGCGCCCGGCCAGCGTGAGCGTCACGGCCTGTCCGACAGTCAGGCTGCCGGTCTCGACGCTGCCGACGTGAACGATGCCCGCGCCGGCAAGCTGCGTGTCCGTAACGGCGTAGCGCCCGCCGGGCCATTGGATTGTGCCGCAGTCGCCGACCTGCCCGCCCTGTTCGGCGTAGAAGTTCGTGCGGTCCAGCACCACGGCCGCGCCCTGCCCGGCCTGGAGAAGGCCCCGCGAGATGAACCTGCCATCCAGCACCCAGCCGAGAACCTTCGCTTCGATCTCCGCGGCGGCGTACTTGGGGCTGTCGTCGGTGGCCGGCAGATCGAGTATCTCGGCCGCCTGGAAGGCCTTGCCGGCGCCCGACAGTTCGCGGTGCTCGGCCATGGCTTTCTCGTACCCGGCCATGTCAACTTCCAGCCCCGCCTCGGCGGCCATGATCTGCGTCAGGTCAACCGGGAAGCCGAACGTGGCGTAGAGGTCGAACGCAACCTCGCCGCCGAGGGTCTTGCACCCGCCGGCCTTGACCTTGTCGGCCTGCTTCTGGAACAGGTCTATGCCGCGGTCCAGTGTCCGGCCGAAGCTCTCCTCTTCCTCGCCGATGGTCTCGGCGATGTAATCGCGCCGGCTGCGAAGCTCGCCGAAGGCGCCGCCCATCAGCCCGACGACCGTGTCGACCAGCTTGACCAGGAACGGTCCCTCGATGTTCAGGTACTGCCGACCGTAGCGGCACGCCC
>CAYOBS010000237.1:0-2235 GCA_964402305.1 uncultured Planctomycetaceae bacterium
GGCTACGGGGATGTCCAACAGCGTGTACGACGCCGGCTGGGGGCCGAACTTGCGGATGTCCTGGCCCAGGAGGATCCGCCCGGCGATGGGCGCGAATATGTCCCGTCCGTGGAACGTCATCGACCCCGGCCGGGCCGTGACGGGCGCAGGCGGCAGGACGACGTTGAGCGACTCGGCCGGGAAGAGATCGACGATGAACGTTATCACGCCGTTGTCGGGGAAGATGTACACTTGCCGGCCGAAGCGGCCGACGAGTATCTTCCGGTCGGTCCCGACGGTCGGGTCGATGATGACGACGTGCAGCGTATCCGGCGGGAAGTAGGGCGCCGCGGCCGACAGGGCGAGCGCCCCGGCCAGTATGTCGTGGGCGGGCACATCGTGGGATATGTCGATGATCTGCGCTCGTGGGCAGACCGAGAGTATCGCACCCTTGACCGCGCCGACGTATCCGTCACGCGAGCCGAAGTCGGTAAGCAGCGTGACAAGTTGGGATCGGGCCATGATCGATTTCCTCTGCCGCGGCGGCCAAGCCGCCCAGTCGCCTCTTGGGGCGGACGAACGTATAATACATCAGAGGCGCCATGGAAACCACGGAAGACAAATGGCTCGTCCAGCGGCTGCATATGGTGGAGCGGCACCTCCGCGCACGCGGGATCACCGACGAGGCGGTCCTGTCCGCCTTCATGGAAATCCCGCGCGAGCGGTTCCTGCCCGAGTCCTGCCTGGCCGAGGCATACGACGATCACCCGCTGCCGATCGGCCATGGCCAGACGATAAGCCAGCCGCTGGTGGTGGCGATGATGGTCCGCGAGCTTGCCTGCCGGCCTGGCCATCGCGTGCTGGACGTCGGGGCCGGCAGCGGCTACCAGACGGCGATCCTGTCGCGGCTTGTCTGCCACGTCTTCGCGGTCGAGCGGATCAACGAACTGACCGAGCAGGCCATCGACGCCCTGGCGGGCATCGGCGCCGACAACGTGACCGTCTGCACCACCGACGGCACGCTGGGCCTGCCGGAGGAAGCCCCGTTCGACGGCATCATCTGCGGCGCCGCCGCCCCGGACGTGCCGCCAAGCTGGCTCGATCAGATCGCCGACGGCGGGCGGATAGTCCTGCCCATCGGCGACCGGCACGAGCAAGTAATCACCGTCATCCAGCGCAGCGGAGATACATTCACCCGCCGCGAAGTTTGCCCGGTGAGGTTCGTGAAACTCATCGGCCAGGAAGGCTGGCGCGAGCCGGAGTAGAAGACCAGTCGGAGTAGGGATGATGGATGCAGGTAGTGCTTGACACGCCGTCGGGGAGTGTTACGATTGTTGTGGTTCGGCATGAACTTCTGGGACTAGCACAGGGAAAGATATCATGAAACACGCACTGATTGCGGCGATGCTGGCGGGACTTGTCTGCGTGGGCTGCAAACCACCGGCAGTAACGTCCGACGGCCCAGGCATGGATGCCGTCAAGGCAACCCCAACCGACACGGCCAGGTCTCTGACGCCTCCCGGCGGCGAGGTTACCCCGCCCGCGCCGGCGACCAACCTGACCTCACTGGTCCCGCCGGAGCCCAAGCCGGAAGGCAACACGCCGCCCGCGACGCCCGGCGGCACGTACACCATCAAGAAGGGCGACACGTTCATCAAGATCGCCCGCGAGGTCTACGGCGATCCCAGCCGCATGAAGGACATCGCCGCCGCCAACCCGGGCGTCGACCCCAGGAAACTCAAGGTCGGGCAGACAATCATCCTGCCGGACGCGGGGCCAAAAAAGTAGCCGACGCGGGTAAAGGCCTACCGTGCCAGGCGCCGGCAGCGAGGTGACGCCCATGAGTCGTTTGACGCGCAGGGAGTTCATCAAGGCGGCGGGGATTTCCGCCGCCGTGCTGGCCGCGGCGCCGGCGTTGTTGCGGGGCGCGTCGGCGCCCAAGCCGGCCGGCAAGCCAAACATCCTGGTCATCATGTCCGACGAGCACAACGCCTCCGTCATGGGCTGCGCGGGCAACAAGGTCATCCGCACGCCCAACCTCGACTCGCTTGCCGCCGCCGGCGTGCTATTCGACGCGTGCTATACAAACTCGCCTCTGTGTGTGCCGTGCCGGCTGAGTTTCACGGCCGGCAAGTACGCCAGCCGGGTCAGCGCGTGGAACAACGACTGCTGGCTGCCCAGCGGCGACATCCCGTCGATCGCTCGGATCATGAACGACGCCGGCTACGACAGCGCCCTGTGCGGCAAGATGCACTA
>CAYOBS010000237.1:2335-6132 GCA_964402305.1 uncultured Planctomycetaceae bacterium
CGCAACTACAAGCACCTGCGAGTCGGCTTCCACGTGGAACACGTGCCGGCGGAGATCGTCAAGAAGGGCCGGGAACTGTACTACGGCCTGACGCAATGGCTCGACGAGCAGATCGGGCAGGTGCTGACCGCCCTTGCCCAGAGCCAGGCCGGGGCAAACACGGTGGTCATCTACACCAGCGACCACGGCGAGAACATGGGCGAGCACGGGCTGTGGTGGAAGAACTGCGTTTACGACTCAGCCGCCCGCGTGCCGCTGATTGTCAGTTGCCCGCCTCGCTTCCAGGGGGCCCAGCGGCGAAGCGGCGCCTGCTCGCTGGTCGACGTCGTCAAGACCATCGCCGACCTCGGCGGCGCGAAAGTGCCCGCCGACTGGAACGGCGATTCGATGGCCGGGTGGCTCGAGGACGCCGGCGCCAAGTGGAAAGACCAGGCCGTCAGCGAGTACTACGCGCACAACATCGCCAGCGGCTACGCCATGATCCGCCAGGGCAAGTACAAGTACGTCTACCACACGCCCGCCGACGCCAAACATCCCGCCGAGCGGGAACTCTACGACCTGTCCGCCGACAGCGGCGAGTTGACCAACCTCGCGGCCAGGCCCGACCAGGCCGAGCGGATCAAGGCCATGCACGCCGCCCTCGCGGCTGAGATCGGCGAGGACCCCGACCAGACCGAACTCCGCTGCCGCGGCGAATACGCCAAAGGCTACGACCGGGCCAAGGCCGGCGGCGGCAAAAAGAAGAAGTCAACCGCAGAGTTGCAGAGAACATGAACCTTCGGCTCACCCGATAACGAGAAAAGCCGAGGACGAGAACGAGGACGAGGACGATGGCTGTCGCCTAACCCCTACTCCCGGCGCGCCGGGATTACCTACTACCTTCTTTTCAGAGCAGAGCACAGAGACATGACAGAGCCGATTTGCATTTGCCCCAAAGCGTTGCTAGGGTGATGGCTGTGCCCTGGGATCATCCCTGGAAGGAGAAATCGACATGAGAACTGCTTGGACCGTCCTGCTGGTTGCCTGTTTCATCGCCCTGGCCGGGTGCGCCCAGAAGCCCCCGCAGCCCATGGGCATCGTCGAGGACTTCGAACGCCCGCTGCCGCCCGGCGAGCTGGCGCTGCGGAAGATCACCAATCCAGCCGACATGCCGGACATCGCCAAGGCCTGCGAGTTCACCTACGACACGCGCCAGTCCATCGCGCACAGCCTGGACTACCTGGCCAAGCCCTCCAGCCAGAAGTATTTCCCGTACGGGCAGATCACCCACGCCCATGCGGTCGCGAGCCTCCAGGCGTTCGATCAGCTCCTGGCTGCCAACCTCCCGCCGGATCGGCTGAAGGAGGAGATCCCGCGGCGGTTCGACATTTACACGTCGGTCGGGTGGGACGGCAGCGGCACCGTGCTGTTCACCAGCTATTACACGCCGATCTTCAACGCCTCGCCGACGCCGACTCCGACGTTCCGCTACCCGCTCCACAAGACCCCGCCCGGGCTGGTCAAGGACCCCGAGGGCAACGTCCTGGGCATCCAGCAGCCCGGCGGGCCGATGCGGAAGATGCCCGCGCGCCGCGACCTGCCCGCCTCGGGCCTGCTGGCGGGCAACGAGCTGGTCTACCTGGCCGACGAGTTCGAGGTCTACATCGCCCACGTCCAGGGCTCGGCCAAGCTCCGCATGCCCGATGGCAGGCTCATCACCGTCGGCTACGCCGCGCATAACGGGCACGAGTACAACTCGATCGGCGATGAGATGATCGCCGACGGCAAGCTCGATAAGCAGGGCCGGAGCCTGGCCAGGATGATCCAGTACTTCAGGACCCATCCCGACGAGGTGAAGCTCTACGTCGACCGCAACCCGCGGTTCGTGTTCTTCGCGGTCTCCGACGGCCCGCCCCGCGGCTGCCTCAACGAGCCGGTAACCGCCATGCGGACGATCGCCACCGACAAACAAGTCTACCCGCGAGGCTGCCTGGCAATGGTGGCCGCGCAGTTGCCGCAGCGATACTCGGGCGGCATCGAGACGCTGCCGTTCGAGGGCTTCGTGCTCGACCAGGACGCCGGCGGCGCCATCCGCGCCCCGGGCCGATGCGACCTCTACGTCGGCATCGGCGACAAGGCCGGCGAGCTGGCCGGCAGGACTTATTCCAAGGGCCGGCTGTATTACTTCTTCCTGAAAGACGACCAGCTCCCCCCGCCGCCACTCACGCCCACGACGCCGCCGATGCCCATGACGCCATCGACGCCCCTGCCGACAATCGAGTGAGAAAGCCTCCAGGCAGCAGTAATACGCATTCCAATTGATTCTCGTGCGGACATGAAGTTCTGTCCGGCCAGGGGCGGGACGGAGGGGACTGGCTCCGAAGCGGCATGCTTCTCGCCGCGAAGCCCGCAGGGTCCCTTCGGGAGTGCCCTGTCCCCGCTGTTTGGACGTCCCTCGATCAACGACGGGGACAGGCATCCCGTCGGGAAGCCAGTCCCCTGCGCCGCTACCGACAATCGAGTGAGAACGCTTCCCGGCACGGAGCTGGGGAAGACGAAGGACAGACTCCGGATGCGAAGAACCCTCCGTACCGCCGGGCCGGTAAATCCAGCCCCGAATGGGGCTGGCGGCGCATAGCCGGGGGGGACCGCAGGGAACCCCCGGAACCCAGACCCATACATAAACGAGCCCCGAAGGGGCGACGGCAGCTTCGCCGTCGCCCCTTCGGGGCTCTGTGTTATTCTAGACCAGTTCCGGGGGTTAGCCCAACTTTCGCAGTTCGCGGCCAAAACGAGCGCAAGTCCTTGATCTTCCGTTCGGCAAAGGCCAAGGTCTTCACTACATTTCCGCCGACTCCTGCTCGGGATCGGCCTGCTCGTCGCCGGGCGGGGCCTCGAGGGCGCGAAGGATGTCGGTTTCCCCGAGGGCGTTGGCGAGGTGCTCGACGGCGCGGCGAAGCCGCATCACGTCGCCCTCGAGCATCTCCACTCGGCAGGCCAGGCCGGGCTTGCCCCCCGCCGTCGCGGCCGGGGCCGAGTCGGCCGGGGCCGAGTCTTCCGGGGCATCCTCGCCCGCCGGCTCGTCAAGGCGGTGAAGGTGCGGGCAGAGCAACTGGGCGTACCTCTGGGCCCTGCTGCCGGGGGCAGGCTCAACCATCCGCACCAGCGACGGCTGGCGATCCATCATGAACTTCAGCAGGTTCTGGACCTCATCGAGCAAGCCGAGCGGATGCATCCGGCTGGCGCGCGTGCGGATTTCCCCGGCCGTCTGGGGCCCGCGGAGAAGAAGCTCCGTCAGCACGACCAGTTCGTTTGTGCCGACCTCGAGCGCCTCGCGGCAGTTGTGCCTGTACTTCATCACCCTGCTGCCGGCGGTGTCGGCAAACAGCACGAGGTGCTTGTCCCGCAGGCCCTCCAGGGCGGCAACGACACGGTCCTCGTCGATGGTCATCACCGGGTGCCGGTTGGATTTCTGATTGCAGCCGACAACTATGGAGTTCAGCGACATCGGGTATTGCGAAGCGACGGTGTGGGCCTTTTCGACAAGCACGCCCAGCACGCGGCACTCGTCGGACGTAAGCTGCACCATGTTCGTTCATCCTTGCCGGAAAGGCCGGCGCCGAAACCGGAGACCAGCCGCTTGGCGATCCTGCGCAATCCCATCCGGTGAATACTACACCGCCCGAGCAGCCAAGGGAAATGACTTTGCGATGCTTAGGGCAGTTATGAAGCGACCTGAGTTTCTGGCACGAGCGAATGTCTGATTCGACTCAGATGTCGTTTTGCGAATCGCGAGTCTTTATTGCGGATTGCGGATT
>CAYOBS010000238.1:0-6101 GCA_964402305.1 uncultured Planctomycetaceae bacterium
CCAAAGTACTAGTCGCCGCTTACGCGAAGCGCACGAATGTTTCTTGTCAAAAAAACAAGATGTTACAGGTTTGCAGTGCAGAGCACGCAGAGAAGAGAAGAAGAAAAAGAAACATCAGATGCAATACCCATTATAAAGCTGTTTTTCTTCTCTGCGTGCTCTGCGTGCTCTGCGTTGAAACAAGGAAGCAATGATGTCCACACCGAAGGCATTGGTCTTGAGAGCCGCGGGAACCAATTGCGACCGCGAGGCCAAGTTCGCGCTCGAACAGGCGGGCTTCGCCGCCGAGCGGGTCCACGTGTTCCGAATCATGGAAAACCCCGCCAAACTGGCGGAATATCAGTTTTTGGTGATCCCGGGGGGCTTCAGCTACGGCGACGACGTCGCGGCTGGGAAAATCCTCGCCAACCAGATGATCCACCGCCTGGCCGAGCCGCTCAACCGGTTCGTCGCCGACGGCAAGCTGGTGCTGGGAATCTGCAACGGCTTTCAGGTGCTCATCAAGTCCGGCCTGCTGCCGTGGGGGCGCGTCTCGCCGGAGGCGATGCAGCGCGACGCGACGCTGGCGTGGAACGACAACGGCCGGTTCGAGGACCGCTGGATCCACCTCCGCGCCGACAGCGACAAGTGCATCTTCCTGCCCAAGGGCGAGATCGTCGCCCTTCCCATCGCCCACGGCGAAGGCAAGTTCGTGCCCGCCAACGACGCCGTGCTGGCCAGGCTACGCCAGAACGACCAACTGGCCCTGCGCTACTGTGACCCCACCGGCCGTCCTGGCCAGTACCCCATCAACCCAAACGGCAGCGTCGACGACGTGGCCGGCCTGTGCGACGGCTCCGGACGAGTCCTCGGCCTGATGCCCCACCCCGAGCGCTTCACGGACATAACCCACCACCCCCAATGGACCCGAGGCAATGTCCGCCGCGCCGACGGCCGGCTGTTCTTCCAAAGAGCCTTCGACTACCTCGCCAAGGCGTGACAGGAAAACAGCAAACAGCGGAACCTGGAGAAGAAACGGCGGAACCGGGAACCCGGAAGACGGAAGACGAGCCCTGGAACCGGAAGTCCGGCAGGGAAGCGTTGTCAGGCCCATTCACGGGCCTTCGCCAACTATTGGCGGCATGCATCCAGGAGTCTGTCGTAATGCTCCAGGATGCGGGAGAATGAGGTGCCCGCGGACAGAAGACTCTCGCCGGCGCCGCCGGCGCCGCTGAAGGTCGATAGGATGTACTCCGCATCCGAACGTTCGATCCCATAGAGCAGCATGTAGGCCGCGTCCAACTCCGCCAGCAGGTTCTCTCGCTCGTCAGGCTTCCACTTGTGGACCGGCGGGGTAAAGCCCGCCGCCTTGGCCAGTGGGATCATGTCGCTGCTGGTGCATGTGAGCTTGAGAACCCGCGGGGATATCCAGTCCACCAGCTTCTGACGCCTGCTCCACGGGCAAGCGTCCATGTAGCAGTCCGGCGAAAAAACCGGCAACTGCTCAATGATGAAGAAGTTTAAATGCACCCCACCAACCTTCTGCCGAGCCACAAAATCCAGCGCAAACGAGTTCAGGTTGGCAAGGAGACAGCATAGCGTTCGCTCTTTGATCTTGGGTTCTGTCAGTAGCAGCGGTGCGGAGTTAACGGCACCCACGTGAGGAATGAATGAGGCTATCATGGTGCGCATATTGGTCGGGCTGGTCACATCCTTGAAGCAGATGTGGGCGGGCCTTCGTTCGACCGGCAGCGCACGATCTACCTCGGTTTCGTCCACCCACCACCGCGGCTCGGCGCAGTACTCCGGGTTCACATGATCCGCGGGCGACGTTTCGACCGTTTGGCCCTGGCGCATCCAGTTGTCGGCCTTTACCACCACGCTGGCGGCCCGATGGTCGTAGGCCTGGACCATCTTGGCCTCGTAAAGCGGGAGGTATCGCTTCTTGCCCTTCTTCCAGAACGCCCCATCACGAGCGCACCTGGCCGCTTTAAGCTCCTCGCGAGTGCTGAACAGGGCGGCTTTGTTTGTTTGGTGGAACATCGTGAAGAATCGCACGCCCCAGGGATTGCCGCCTTCCTTTCGGTTCCGGTCAATCAACACGGGTACGCGGCCGTAAATGGCTCTGGTCAGGTCCGCATCGCGACGGGTGCGGAAGATCGGGCACGTTCGCGTGTTGGGATTCAACTGCTTCAGGTCCTGAGCCGTAAGGACAATGTGGCGGCTCTTCTTGCGCAGGTCGTGCATGTCGTGAGCGAAGAAGACGAAGTCCATCGACTCGCTCTTACGCTCGGCCCCGCCAAAAAGCAGGACGCTAAACTTGAATGACCTGTGTACGTCCGGGAATACCGGCGCCTTGTTCTCGAAGTCATACAGGCCGCGGAACGCCTTCGAGTCGACCAACTTGCCGAAGAATTGCCTGCTGGTGTGGTCGGTGGCGATGCCGGTAGGCACGAGCAGCCCCACCATGCCGCCAGGGGCGACGATGGAATGGGCAAGTTCGGCGAAGACAGCATACGTGTTGATGTCGCCCTTGCCCGCAAGCGGGAACCGGCCGCACGTGCGGACATGGTTCAGCACGCTCTCGGCCGCGGCTTTGGCGTCGAGATACCGCTTGTTAAGGTGGGGGTTGGTCTTCTCCAGTTCGGCGATCATCTTGCGGCGCGCGGAAGCATTCATTGCCCCGGCGATAGCGGGCTCCACCGCGTCGAAGAACTCTCGTTCCTGGAGCTTGAGCCGCTCCCAGGGGGGATTGCCGATAACGCAGTCAAATCCGCCTTCCGGCCGGGAAAAAACGTCCTTGAACGTCTCGCGCCAGTCCATCGCGTGGGGATGCCCCGCCTTGTCGCTGACGAGGCTGTTGCCACAGACAATGTTGGACGACAGGTCGGCCAGGGTTCTGCCGGGCCTGGCCGAACGTATCCACAGGGCCAATTGGCTTATCTCGACGGCCTCCGGGGAAAGGTCCACGCCGAACAGGTTGTCGTGAAGGATGAAGTCGGGTATCTGCTCGGACAGTTGTTCCGCCCGCTCGCCCTCGTGGAACACGAGATGTTCCAGGACGTATAGATAAAGATCCTCGAGCACGTCGTAGGCCTGGATCAGGAAAGCTCCGCTTCCGCAGGCGGGATCAACAATTTTAAGCTTGCGAAGTTCTGTCAGGCAATCACGCCAGTACCTCGCATGCGCCGCATCAGGCTTTGAGGCCGCAAGGTCCTGGGGTCTGGTGCCTGTCTTGCCAGCCAGTTCGCCGAGGCGTTCATTGGCGAGCTTTGCGATAGTGTTGTACGTGATGAACTTGGTGAATTCAGGCGGGGTGTAGTAAATGCCGAGTTTCTTCCGCTCGGCCGACTTGCCCATCTTGGGGCCCGCCGGCTGGGCTGGCTCGCCGAAGAAGCCGCCCAGGCGCAGCCGCTCCAGGTCGTTCACGGACCGCTCGAATAAGTGGCCCAGGACGTCGACGTTGACTTCATCGCCGAAATCGTAAGAACCGATGATCTCAAAGACGTCCATCCAGTTGTCTTCAAGGGACAGGTTGTCCACTTCCTCGTCCTTGTGGAACAGGCCGCCGTTGTAGCCGGGAATCTTATGGGCGGGATCGCCTTCGTCCACGGCCCGGAAAAGGTTCTGGAAGTTTTGCCATATCGGGTTGGTGACTCTGGCGAATGGCGAGGGATTGCTGTAGGCGGTGTGGATGATTCGTTCCGGCAGCAGACCGCGATCCTCGCAGAAGGCCAGGAAGATGATTCGGTCCATCAACCGCTGCGTGATGTGGATTGCCTTATCCAACGGCTTGTTGTATGGCGGCCGGCAGAGGTGCCCGACCAAACCCACGCGATGCTGGTGATAATAGGCATAGAGTTCGTCGCCCACCTCCCGTTGGCGCCTGTTTGTCTTGTCCAGCAACTCTTCCGCGCGCGGTGTCTGCCCCGTCGTGAGCGACAGCAATCCGCCTTTCTGAAAGACATAGTAAAACTCCCGAAAGGCATCCACATCGCGCAGGTCTTGGAGGGTGAAGAGCTGGTACGCCCGCGATCCCTGGCTCCGGTGATAGAGCCGGAAGCTGACCATATTGCATACGATCCCCCACGGGCACTCGGGCACGGCGTTGAGGTAGTCCCAGCACTGCTGAACCGGCGTGCGGCCCTGAGAGCGGTCGCGGTCCAGGTTCACGGTCGGCCCCTTGAGCTCGATCACGGCGCGAGGCTTGCGCTTCCTTCCGTGCTCAAACAGGCCGATGGCGGCATCGGCGACACCCCCATTAACGGCGTACTTGGGCTCTATGTTCCACTGGTCAAGAGCCTCGCTGAAAAGCGTGTAGCCCAACACCTGCCCGAAGACCTCGGTCAAGAACTCGGCCTCAAGGTTGGATTCCTTGCGTAGCCGCAACCTGCCGCCGGACTCCATGTCGGCCCACTTGACGATGATCTTGTGGGCATCTTCCTGCTGCTTGTCCCGCAGCCGGTAGTCGTAAGCCGCCTGCTGAAGGTATCTCGCCAGGAAAAGCCCCCGCCGGCGGGCAGGCGCATCACCGTAGCGAGCAACGTTCAGTTCGGGGAAAAGCTCAATGTTTTGGCCATCCTGTGGCATCGTGCTCACCTCATCCCCGCGGATTCTAGCATGGGTCTCCCGGAATAAGACCTATTAAATCCGTGCTTCCATCCGTTTGACCACCCCCACCGCCGCTATCACGAGCGCCAGCATTACACCGGTCAGGCCCGCGTAGAGCGCAAAGCCGCGCGCGATGCCGATCCGGTCGAGCACGGCCGTCAAACCAAAGGGGAACACGAACGCCCCCACCCCCCCGCCGGTGCTGGCTAACGCCACGGCCAGGGACTGCCCGGTGCCGACGTGCCTGCCCATCAGCGCCATGACTACCGGGTAGATAGCCGAGAAACCCAGCCCGGCGACGAAGACCGCCACCGCCACGCCGACGGCCGACGGGGCGACCATCACCGCCACCATCGCCGCGGTCGACGTTACGGCCATTGCCAGCAGCAGGCACCCTTGCCGCGTGCCATGGTAGAGCGCCGAGACGCCGATCCTCCCAGCCAGCAGGCCCGACCAGAAGGCCGAGACCAGCACCCCCGCATACGCCTTGGAGTCCGGCATGACCACCACGCAGTACTCGGCCACCCAGTCCGTCACGCCGATCTCCACGCCGACGTACACCATGAGGATCAGCGAGCCGAGCACGACCAGCGGGTTTCGCAGCACCTCGGCCAGGCGGGCAGGCTCATGCCCGGCCTGGACCGGGACGTCCAGCCGCGAGAAAGGCATGGCCGCCATCGCCGCGGCCATGGCAAGCGACAGGGCCGATCCCAGGCGGAAGATCATCTGCCATGTGGCTCCAACCTCGGCAAACAGCAGGACCACCAGCGGCGACACGACGGACCCGGCGGCGAATGCGGCGTGCATGAGATTCATCAGCCGGCTCTGCCCGCCGCGCTCCATGCGAACCACGCCGAAGTTGACCACCACTTCGGTCCCCGCGGCCCCGGCCCCGCTGAGCAGCCTCAGCGCCACGTTGACCGCGACCGAGCCGGTCAGCCCGAAAAACCCCAGCCCGACCGCCTGAACCAGCAGCCCGCCGACGATCACCTTTCGAGGCCCGAGCCGCTGAATCAGCACGCCGCTGATGAACGTCGCGACGAAATAGCCCAGGGAACTGGCGTAAAGCACCACGGCTGTGGTCGTGTAGCTCCAGTGGAACTCGCGTATAACCTGCGGCAGCACTGCCCCGATCGCCGTCATGTTTAGCCCGAACAGCGCAAAGCTGCCCAGCATCGACGCGAACAGCACGCGATGGCCCGGCTCAACTTGTGGGATCAACTTCAAGCACGCACCTCTTACAAAGCCCAGACCTATATCGCCGCGAGCAGCCCAAAAAGCAACCCCGCAAGCCTGGGGGGATACCGCGAGACACTTCGAACGCTTCGCGTACTCGGATGGCGCGGATAGGTCCTATGGGTCCTATAGGACCTATGGCTGGCACTCCGCGTGCGATTGGCTGGCGCCGCAATCCGCAATCCGCAATCCGCGATCCGCAATCCCTTGGGGACAGGTCCGCAATCAGTTGCGGGCGAAGCCCGCGTGTTTGACTTTCCCGCCCCGCGGCGATA
>CAYOBS010000239.1:0-6081 GCA_964402305.1 uncultured Planctomycetaceae bacterium
TGTGGCGCCCTTACAGGGCTTCTCAATATAAAACGCCCACAACCCAGGGCGGCGCTTCGCTCTGCCCTGGGCTGGGCTGTGTGAGCCCTTTGGGCTCTTGGAACCGGCAGTCAAGACCTTATCTTCATGCCATTCGTGACTGTCCTGCAATAAGGCGTTCGGCGGCTCACATGCGCGCTAGCAAAAGCGGCGTCGTTGCCGCCGCATTCCACATGCTGCCGCTCTCGCTCACGCCGTTGAAAATAGGAAAGGGACATTCCCCTTGACTTTATCTTCGCCATACCGCATATTATTAGGAGAGCCGAACATTATTGGCGGCGCCTAAGTGGAGTGGCGGCAAGATGGCGCAAACGCTCAGCGAGAGCCTGGAAGACTACCTTGAGGCGATTTATCACATCGTCTCGCAGAAGCAGGCCGCGCGCGCCACGGACATAAGCCGGCGGATGAAGGTGAACCGCTCGTCGGTGACCGGGGCGCTTCGCAGCCTGGCCGACAAGGGGCTGATCAACTACGCCCCTTACGACATCGTCACGCTTACGCCCGAGGGGTCGGCGGCGGCAAGGCGGGTCGCCCACGGCCACGAGGTTCTGCGGGACTTTTTCACGCTGGTGCTGGCGGTGGAGGACGGTCTGGCGGACTTGGCCGCGTGCGGCATGGAGCATCACATCGGGCGGGATGTGCTTCGCCGGCTGGGGTACCTGGCGCGGTTCATCGCCGACGGCACGGCGGCCGACGGCGGGCATTGGCTCGATCGGTTCCGGGAGTATTGCAGGCGGCAGGAGGGGCGGTCCGTTGCCGGCGCCACGTCGCGGCGCCGGCGGGCGGCGACGGCGGCGAAGCTGGCCTCGTCGGGGCCTGGCCGGAGGAAATTGGCTGGTCGGAGGAAAGCGCGACATGATTGAGCATCGTCTTCGTCCCCTGAGCAGGCTGCATGCGGGCCAGACCGCGCGCGTGGCGTCGCTTGGCGGCGGGCGCGAGTTCCAGGCCAGGCTCGTGAGCATGGGCCTTCTCGTTGGAAGCCAGGTAAAGGTTATCCGCGCCGGCGACGGCACCCGCGGCGCCACGCTTGTGGCGATTGGGCCGATGAGGCTTGGCATCGGCTGGGGCATGGCTGAGAAGATCATGGTGACCGTGGAACACCGGACGCGGAAGACATCGACGTAAATCCATGTCCGAAACCATAACCATCGCGCTTGCGGGCAACCCGAATTCGGGCAAGACCACGATCTTCAACGCGCTGACCGGACTTCGCCAGCACGTGGGCAACTACGCCGGCGTGACGGTCGAGAAGGTCGCAGGCCGGTGCCGCCACGGCGGGGCCGACTTCGAGGTCGTCGATCTTCCCGGCACGTACAGCCTGACCGCGTACTCGATAGAGGAGCGCGTGGCGCGGCGGTTCCTCGTGGCCGAGAGGCCGAGTGTCGTGGTGGACATCGTCGACGCGTCCAACCTGGAGCGGAACCTTTACCTGGCCACGCAACTTATGGAGCTTGGCGTTCCGCTGGTGCTGGCGCTTAACATGTCCGATGTGGCCCGGGTCCGCGGCGTGGAGTTCGACCTGCCGCAGCTCTCGGCCCTGCTGGGCGTGCCGATTGTCCAGACGGTCGGCAATCGCGGCAAGGGCCTGGATGAGATGATGGGCGCGGCCCTGGCGGTGGCTCGCTCCGGTCAGCGGGTGCAGCCTCGGCAGGTGAATTACGGGCCCGAGATCGAGGAGGAGATCGCCAAAGTCGCGGCGGTCATTGGTTCCGACGGCCCGTCCCCGGCGGGCTACACGGCCCGCTGGATTGCGATCAAGCTGCTGGAGAACGACTCGGAGGTCATCGAGCTGGCCGGCTCGCCGGCGGCGATGCGGCAGGTCGAGGCGTCAACTCATCACCTGCGGACGATCTTCGGCGATTTACCGGAGCTTGTCATCGCCGGGCGGCGGTACGCGTTCATCTCGGGCGCCTGCCAGGAGACCGTCCGCTCGACCGTCGAGGCCCGCCACACGCTCTCGGACCGCATCGACACGGTCCTGACGCACTCGATCGCCGGCATGCCGATCTTCCTGGGCATGATGTACCTCGTGTTCTACCTTACCTTCACGCTGGGCGAGTACCCCACGGGCTGGCTGGAGGAATTGTTCGGCTGGGCGGGCGGGGCGATCTCGGGCCTCTGGCCGGCGGATTCCGACAGCATGCTGCGGAGCCTGCTGGTCGACGGCGTCATCGGCGGCGTCGGCGGGGTCGTGGCCTTCCTGCCGAACATCATGCTGCTGTTCCTGGGCATCGCGGTGCTCGAGGACAGCGGCTACATGGCCAGGGCGGCGTTCCTCATGGACCGCCTGATGCACCGCATCGGCCTGCACGGCAAGAGCTTCGTGCCGATGCTCATCGGCTTTGGCTGCTCTGTGCCGGCCATCCTGGCCACGCGGACTCTCGAGAGCCGGCGCGACCGGCTTACGACGATGCTCGTCGTGCCGCTTATGAGTTGCGGGGCGAGGCTGACGATCTACGCGCTGTTCATCCCGGCCTTTTTCCCAAGGAAGTTGCAGGCCCCGGTGCTGTGGCTGGTTTACCTGATCGGCATTGCCTTGGCCGTGGGACTGGCCAAGCTGCTGCGGGCGACCATCCTTCGCGGCGAGGCCCCGCCGTTCGTCATCGAGCTGCCGCTGTACCGCCTGCCGACGCTACGGAGCCTGGGCGTTCACATGTGGGACCGGTCGTGGATGTACCTCCGCAAGGCCGGGACCGTGATCCTGGGCATAAGCATACTGCTGTGGGCGATGACGAGCTTTCCGCGAAAGGCCGTCTTTGACCGCGATTATTCAGCGGAGATTCGCCGCGTGCAGGCCGGGATGCTCGCGGATTTGGACACCGTTGGCCAGTCGCTCGGCCTGCCTGCCGGAAGCGACTCACTGGCGCGAACCCTTGTTCCGGAGCTTGCTGCCGCGCCGCAGTCCCGGCCGGCACCCGGCGCGACGGCGGCCCCCGCAACGGCTTCGACGCCCACATCCGTACCGGCCGTGCCCGATGCCGTGGCGGCCGCGAGAATAAGTGCGATGGCCCGGGCACTTGCCGGCCTGGACGAGATCCATCAGCGATGGGATGCGGCGCTGGCCGAGGCGTCGCGCCGAAGCGGCTCGGCGCAGGCCGTCGCAATTCAGCACGCCCACCGCGACGCGATGGATCGCCTGGCCGGCGCGGACCTCAAGGCCTTCGACGCGGCCAGGCTGTACCGCGATGGCGTCCGCCCGGCCTACGAGAATCGCCTGGCCGAGATCCGCGACTCGCGCCGGGCCGAGCAGCTCGCCTACACCGTAGCAGGGCGTGTCGGGCACGGCATGGCCCCCGTGCTGCGCCCGCTGGGCTTCGACTGGCGGATCGGCACGGCCCTTATCGGCGCGCTGGCGGCCAAGGAAGTCTTCGTCGCGCAGATGGGAATACTCTTCGCGGTGTCCGACCAGGGCAATGGCGACGAGACGCTTCGTGCCCGGCTCCGCCAGGCGTACACGCCGCTTCAGGCATTCTGCCTGATGCTGTTTTGCCTGGTAAGCGCCCCGTGCGCCGCGACGATCGTCTGCACGTGGAAGGAAAGCGGCTCGATCAAGTGGGCGGCCTTGCAGCTTGTGGGCCTGACGGTGCTGGCGTACGTGGTGACAATGGCGGTCTGCCAGGCGGGGCGGCTGCTGGGGTATTGAACATGTGGGAAACGCCGGTCGTTATAGTAATAGTCGCCGCGGCCGGGCTGTGGCTTGGCCGGCGCATCTGGCGGCGCGCCACGGGTCGCGGCCAGTCTGCCTGCGGCGACTGTTCTGGCTGTAAGCCTGCCGGTGGTTCCAGGCCCGCGGGGGATTCGCCACCCGCCGGCGATGCCGATCACTGCTGCACCCGGCAAGACCCGCATGCTCGTCGGCATGGATAGCCATACTCCGGCCTGGGGATGCAATAATCCTCGCCGCCAACCGTTATTAAAGGGCGAGCGGTTGACAAGACGACAAGTCCAGAGGGCGAGAAGGCAAGGAATCGGGAGCGATGAATATAAAACATGCGGCCCAGAGCGTATATGAAAACTCTCGCGGGGTTCTGCTGGCGGTTGTGGCCTGGCTCTGCCTTTCGGCGGCGGCGCTGGGTGGTGAGAATCTGCAATCGACCTTAGACCGCGTGTGCCAGGGCGTCCAGGGCGATGACGCCAAGGCGGCGAAGCTTGTCGCCGCGACGGCCCAGGGCGAAGTCGGCGAGGAGTTGGCGATCGGGTTGCTCAAGGTGGCGGCCGACCTGGCCATCAAGTCCGCCGACAGCGCGACGGGGCTTCAGGCGGGCATCGACGCGATGGATGTCCTGATTCGCAAGGCGCCCAGCCAGGCAACGTACTACCGTGGCCGGCTCGAGTTGCTCTGCCAGGAGGCATACCGCAGGGCCAAGCCGCAAGCCAAGGCGGATGCCGCATCCGACATCGTTAAGCGCATGGAGGCTGCGGGCGACGCCGCGGCCAGCGCCTACCGGTGGGAAGATGCTGAAGGCAGGTATGCAATCGCGCTTCGCATGGCGGGCGTGAGCGGGCACACGCAGGTGCCGCTTGACCATAAGATTCGCATGGCCAGGCACTTCGTCGCCGCCCTTCGCCAGGTCAAGGCCGCCGAGGCCGCCGCCGGCGCGGGTGATAAGTCCGCCAATGTTCGGCTGGGCATGCTGTACCTTACCGATCTCAACGACCCGGGCAGGGCCTGGGCGCTGCTGAAAACCGAGAGCAGCGAGGTCCTTCGCACCTGTGTCCCGCTGGCGATGAAGGATGCCGGCGAGTTGCCCGGCGAGGCCCTCATCCAACTGTGCGAGTGGTACTGGAAGTCGCTGGCGACAAAGACTGAAGGTTTCGGGCGGGAGGCGATGTTCAGGCAGGCCAGGCGGTATGCCGGGCTTGCCCAGAACAAGGCGGCCGGGGCGGTTCAGCCGCAGGCCCCGGCGGAGCCCGACCGCATCAAGGCGCTGGATGAGCAGCTTGCCGGATACAGCTACGTCGAGCGGATGCTCGCCAAGGTCCGATACCTGGACGTGCTGGCAATGACTGACATAGACCGCGACGCCGGCATGGGCAAGTGGAAATACGCGGAAAGCTCCTTCCTGGCTGCCGGGCAGGACAACGGCTCGCTGGAACTGCCGGTTAAGGTGGAAGGCAGCTACCAGTTAAGCCTCCAGTTGGCCAAGACCAAGGCCGCCCGTGACGTGTACGTGAGCTTTCCGGTAGGCGGCAAACAACTCAAGCTGCACTTGGCGGAGTACAACCTTGCTGACTGGGGCGGTGGACGAGGCGGTAATGCCTGGCAGGGCCAGCAGCAGGATGCCCAGGGGCCTTTGCTTGCCCAGGCCGGCCGCGGTGGGCCCGTGCGTGGCGGTGGGGGCGGGAATGCACCTGGCGGCATCCCCGGTTTGGGCCCGAGAAACACGATCTGGATGCGGGCCGAACTGCTTGGCGCCAACCGCCAGGAAGGCAGTTCGAGCATCCGTGCGATCGATCCGCAATACGACAAGCGCACCTGGGTTCCGTACGACATCGAAATATCGGTCAAGATCACCGATGCCAAGGCGGCGGTGGGGGTGTCCGTAGCGGCCAATCAGAAGATTTCCTGGTCCGGGGACATAAGTTCGATCAACAACGACAATCCCGAGCCGTCGCCGATAACGGTCCGCTTCGTCAGGGCGGGGCTTGCCGTGCGGTCCGTCCGGCTCGTGCCGCGCGGCGGCGCCGTGCGGTACGCTTACGACGACAGGTCCCCGGCCATGCCCGAATTGCCTGCCGCGGTAACGGCCTTGCCGAGCCAGGTAGCCCCGACTTCAGACTCCGCCGCGTCCCAGCCCGAGGGCAAATGACGGCCTTCCAGGCCACCACCGGCCTTGCCCGCAAGAGTATATTTTTTTGGCGTCTGGGGCCGCCGCCGCTCAAGCTCCGCGACGGTCTGGACGATATAACGTCTTGTGGCACATGGCTTTTTGTGTCGATGACGGCAATTAAGGGTCGGCGAATAAAATTGATTTTGCCCGAATTTTGGCTCAAACTTCCCGGTTTTTCCGCAAGCCTTTTCATAGCAGGTCCCTCCGCAGG
>CAYOBS010000240.1:0-6065 GCA_964402305.1 uncultured Planctomycetaceae bacterium
AGCCGGCTGTCGACCTCCTCGAAGGTCCAGTTCAGGCGCATCGAGTTCTGGCACATCTCCAGGGCGCTGGTGGCCACGCCGCCGGCATTGGCGGCCTTGGCCGGGCCGAAGGAGACGCCGCTGTCGTGGAAGATGTCCACGGCCTCGGGCGTCGAGGGCATGTTCGCGCCCTCGCCGACCGCGATGCAGCCGTTCTTCACCAGCACCCTGGCCGCGTCGCCGTCAAGCTCGTTCTGGGTGGCCGAGGGCAGCGCCACGTCGCACGGCACCGACCAGATGTCCCGGCAGCCATCGACGTACCGGGCCTTGGGATGCTTGGCCACGTATTCCTTGATCCGCCCGCGCTCGATCTCCTTGATCCGCTTGACGGTGTCGAGCTGGATGCCCGCCTCGTCGACGATGTAGCCGTTGCTGTCGGACATCGCGATGACCTTGCCGCCAAACTCATGCACCTTCTGCACGGCGTAGATGGCCACGTTGCCCGAGCCGCTGATGACGACCTTCTTGCCTTTCCAGTCGGTCTTGCGGGCCTCGAGCATCCGGCTGACGAAGTACACCAGGCCGTAGCCGGTGGCCTCGGTGCGGACCAGCGAGCCGCCCCATTCCAGGCCCTTGCCCGTCAGCACGCCGGTGAAGACGTTGGTGAGCTTCTTGTACTGCCCGAACAGGTAGCCGATCTCGCGACCGCCCACTCCGATGTCGCCCGCGGGCACGTCGGTGTCCGCCCCGATGTGGCGGAACAGCTCGCTCATGAACGCCTGGCAGAAGCGCATGACCTCCATGTCGCTCTTGCCCTTGGGGTCGAAGTCGCTGCCGCCCTTGCCGCCGCCAATGGGCGTGGTCGTCAGGGCGTTCTTGAAGACCTGCTCGAAGCCGAGGAACTTGATGATGCCCAGGTACACCGACGGGTGGAACCGCAGCCCGCCCTTGTAGGGGCCAAGGGCGGAGTTGAACTCCACGCGGAAGCCGCGGTTGATCTGCACCTCGCCCTTGTCGTCAACCCACGGCACGCGGAAGATGATCTGCCGCTCGGGCTCGATCATCCGCTCGAAGACGCGGAGCTTGGCGAACTCGGGGTTCTTGCGGTAGACGACCTCCACCGACTCCGCCACCTCGCGCACGGCCTGGTGAAACTCCGTCTCGCCGGAGTTGCGGGCCATCACGCCGGCCATCAATTGCTCGACGTACGAGTCCGAGAATGCCTCGGAGTACGTCTTGGGTCCACTTGCAGCATTCATTTTATTTCCCTTTTCCCTTTGAAAGCCGGCGCGCCACGGCGATCACACGCCGACAACGGCGCATCTCGCGGCTACGCGATTATTGGCATATCCGACGTTTGCGGTTCAGCAAGGATAAGGATAGAATATACTCGATATGCGAGAAGACCGCCTATCAGAGAGTCTAATAGGGCGGTGAAGAAAGTCTAATTGCCCGGCTGGGCCTTTTACCATTTGCCTTTTACCATTTGGCCCCGGCCAAGGCGCGACGCGATAATGGCACAATCGGCCGAGGCGCCATCGTGAAGAAATACGTTGAATCGCTCAGCACCGACGTCATGCGGACCTTTTGCGACGTGGTGGAGACCAGCAGCTTCACGCGGGCGGCGGAGATGAACGGCATCAGCCAGTCGGCGGTGTCGCAGCAGGTGGCGGCGTTGGAGCGCGACGTCGGCACGAGGCTGCTGATCCGCGGCGGCTCGGGCGCCGAGGCCACGGACGTCGGCAAGGCGTTCTACCGCGGCGCGAAGGACATCCTGGCCAGGCTGGACCGGATGGTGGAGGAGGTGGCGGGGATAGTCAAGTCCGCCTGCCCGCTGCTGCGGGTCGGGACGATCTACTCGGTCGGCTTCTACCTGCTGGACGCTTACGTGCGGAAGTTCATCAAGGCGCATCCGCAGGTCAAGCTGGAGGTGCGGTACACCAAGTGGGACGAGATCACCTCGGGCGTGCTCGGCGGCGAGATGGACCTGGGCATCGTGGCGTTCCCGGAAAAACAGCGGTCGATCGAGATAATCCCGTTTGCCGACGAGGAACTGATGGTCGTCTGCGCCCCGGGCCATCGCCTGGCCGACCGGGCGAGCGTGGACCCCGCGGACCTTCGCGGCGAGCGGTTCGTGGCGTTCGAGGCCAACGTGCCGACGCGGCGGTTCATCGACCGGATGCTCCGCGCCGGCCGGGTGTCCGTGGACGTGTGCATGGAGTTCGACAACAACGACACGCTCAAGCGGGCCGTCGAGGTCGGCGCGGGGCTGAGCATCGTGCCAAAGGGCATCGGCCAGAGGGAGGAATCGCTGGGCCAGTTGTGCTTCATCCCCTTCCGCCAGCCGTCGAAATGGATCCGCAAAATCTGCATCATCCGCCGCCGAGGCCGGGAACACTCCAAGGCCGAAATGCTGTTTCTGCGGACGCTGCGCTCGCCGATATGACGGGGGGGGTGCCAAGAAGAAGAAGAAGAAGAGGATTACCGCCTTCGGATTTAGAATTTATCGGGTGGCATAATGTTCATCAATTCTGAGGCACTACACTAGATGTCGTCCGACCGTCAGCCAATCGACCGCTTTGCCCGGCAGATAGTCTTCGAGCCGTGGGGCATTGAGGCGCAGCGCAGCCTGTCAGCCGGGCGGGCGCTGATCGTGGGCGTCGGCGGCATCGGCTCGTGGGCGGCTGCTCTGCTGGCGCGGGCCGGCGCGGGCTTCCTGCGGCTTGTCGACGACGACGTGGTGGACCTGACCAACCTCCACCGGCAGGCCCTCTACGACCAGTTCGACGCCGAGGCCGCCCGGCCCAAGGTGACCGCCGCCGCCAGGCGCCTTGCGGAACTCAACGCCGGCTGCACCGTCGATGCGGTAATGGCCCGCGTGGCCCCGGCCAACCTGGACGGCCTGGCCCGCGACGTGGACGTCATCCTCGACGGCACGGACAACTTCGCCACCCGCTTCCTGATCAACGACTACTGCGTCAAGACCGGCAAGCCCTGGGTCTTCGCGGGCGTCCTCGGCGCCGAGGCGCAGGTCGCCGCCATCATCCCAGGCCAAACCGCGTGCCTGCGATGCTTCCTGGACGAACCCCCGCCCCCGTGCGGCGACCCCACCTGCCGCCAGGCCGGCGTGCTCGGCATGCCCGTCGCCGCCGTCGCGGCGCTTCAGGCCATGGAGGCCGCGAAAATCCTCGCCCGCCGACTCGACGCCGTCAGCCCGCACCTGCTGAAAATGGACCTCTGGAACAACACGCTCCATCGCATGGACCTTGGCCGCCCGCGCCAAACACCACCATGCACCTGCTGCGTGGAACGAGAGTTCGAGTACCTGGAACCCTGATGACGTGTAGGGCACAGGCAACTTTTTCGTTGTCGGGGGATGTCTTTTGCCGTGACCGGCCGAAAAAGCAGCCTGTCCGTTTTCCGCGGCGAAATCTCCTCCCGACCCGTGCTTTTCTCCGCCGGAAAGGCTAGACTCATCGCAGTCGTATCACACTTCGTTCGATGCGGACCAGGATCGTGCGCGGGTTTGGCCCGGCGTGGAGAAGACCATGAAAACCGCATGGGCTATGGCGGCGGCGTTGGTTCTGGTATTGGCCATTGCCGCGGCCTGCCCGGCCGGACAGTGGCTCTCCGCACAGTTGCCCCAGGGTGGGCCGCCATTTGAGCCGGTGGCGCTGTTCTGGTTCCGCGTGGCGCGGAACCCCGTCATCTACCGCCAGGTCATCGACGTGCCGGAGGGTATCGACCGGGCGACCGTCGCGGTTCGCTCGGCCGGGTATTTGTACATCTGCATCGACGGCCGGCAAGTGTACGCCTGGGGGCCTGACAAGGACACCGCCGAGCGCCCGCGCATCACGGGCGACCCGGCCCGGGTTCACCGCGTGGACCTCAGCGAGCGCCTCACGCCCGGCAGGCACGTGCTGACAGTCAGCGCCCCGGCCTGGGGGTCCGCACCGGCCGGGATGAGCGGCGCCGGCGGATTCGTGCTGGACGGCGGGCTTTACGCGGGCGGTAAGTGCATCGTGCCGCTGGCAAGCGACGAGTCGTGGTCGGCGGCGGCATTTCGGCCGACGGAGATCGTCGAGGACTCGCCCGTCATGCGCCTGGACTACGACGGCCAGGCCCGGCCCGGCGTATGCACGGGCAGCCTGAAGGTGCGGGCGGTGGGCGAGGCGTGGACCGCCGGGCAGGACGAGTTGGCGGCAGCGCACTTCCAGGCCCGGCTGTCGCGCATGCGGCGCGACGAGGACGACGCGGCCTGGCTGCTGGGCCTGCTGGCTGACAAGGGAATCTACGTTGTTGACGGCTCGGCCTGTGGCTGGGGCGGCCCGGCCCGGCCGGCGATTGCGCCGCTGGCAGACAGGGCGCGGCAACTGCTCGCCGGGGCGGGCAAACTCCGCGGGCGAATCGACGGCCTGGCCGAGGCAAGAGCCGACACCCCTGCGGGGCTCGCGGAAAAGTCGCCGGACCTGGCCAAGCTCGATAAGGAGGCCGCCGCCCTCAGCCTGGCCGCGATGGAC
The DNA here is from genome assembly GCA_964402305.1 of uncultured Planctomycetaceae bacterium. Lineage (GTDB taxonomy): Bacteria > Planctomycetota > Phycisphaerae > SM23-33 > SM23-33 > JAUWQU01. Next base: position 4,500 of record CAYOBS010000240.1, read on the forward strand.
CTCTGCTCGCAAGCCCGCGCCGCTGATGCCAAAACCGCCGCCGACCTACTGTCCGCAAGCGGCTGGCAGGATGCCGACTGTCAGCTTTCGCCCCTCAACCAGAGCCGCCACGACCGCCTCGGCTGGCTGCCGCTGCCGGAGCTTGCCGACAACGACCCGGCCGGCTGGGGCGTGCAGGTCAAGCCCGGCGACGCCCAGGGGCTCCCGGTTGTGATGGCAACACCGCTGTCGCCTTGCGTGGTCCTCACGCCGGGCGGCGGGGAATTGGACTTCCATCACACTGGCGCAGCCAAGTTGCTGCTGCCCGGCGGACAATGGGCCGACAGCTACGACGCCGAAAAGGCCGGGCGGCTCAAGGCCAACTGGGTCCTGCTTTGGCTCGCACCGGCCGCGGCCGGCGGCCCGCAAAGGCCGATCCTGCTGGTCTTCGAGAAGCAGCCCGCGACGATCGACTGCGCCGCCGGCGTCACGAAGCTTAAGCTCGGCTGGCGGAGCCGCGTCATCGCCGTGCGCCCCTGGGCCAAGGCCGGGCCGAAAAAGGACGACGACGCCGGCATCGCCAAGATGACCGCCTTGTGGTCCCGCGCCGCCCTGGCCGTGCCGGTTGACTACCTGAGCGTCACGAAGGTCCTGGAAAAGGCCAGGCCGTGGCGCGACATATCCATCGACAACATCCCGCCGGGGCCGCTGCTTGGCCAGAGGGTCATCTACGACTACCTCATCACGCGGGACCAGTGGGGCACCGAGCCGCTCAAGCTGGCGCCCCTGCCCGCCCTGTGCAGCCTGGCCCTCGACTGCAAGTACCCGACGCTCGAACTGGACGACCCCGCGGCCGTGCAGGTAGTGCAGGATGGCGGCCTGGCCGGGTGCTGCCGCGCCGTCGCCGGGGCTGGGAGCATCGGCTACAAGTATCGCGTCGAGCCTTGGCCTCGGCTGGTGGGCTTCACAAGCTGGATGTTCGGCCAGGCCGACACGGGCGTGCCAGGCAACAAGCGAGAAATGGAGATCATCGCCGCGGCCGGCGCGAACAGCTATCGTCCGCAGCACAACTTCGCCGACGAGCCGGCGGCGGGATTCGCACCGGGCGAGAAACGCACCCGCGTGCAGGTCATGGCCGACTGCTGCCGCGACGCCGGCGTCAGCTACGTCAACAACATCGACCAGACGCTGGGCCCCTACCAGAAGCTCATCCGCGACGATTACGACAAGTGGGTGCGGACCATCCTTCTGCCCCACTACGACAGGCTGCTGGGCCAACTCGCCGGGCGGGAGTTCCGGCAGGTCGCCTACGACCTGGTCAACGAGCCCGCCGACCACCAGGCGGGCAAGTACAACGCCGCGATGAGCCTGCTCACCAGCCGCATCCGCCAGGTGGACCGCCGGCACCTGCTGTACGTCGAGCCGTGCCAGGGCTGGGGCGCCATCGAACAGCTCAAACTCATCGAGCCGACCGGCGACGGGCTGACGATGTACAGCTTCCACGACTACAGCTTCCGCATGAAGGCCGCCGGCGACCGCTGGCCCTCGGCCGAGGCAGACATATCGAGCATCTGCCGCAAGTGGTGG
>CAYOBS010000241.1:0-1324 GCA_964402305.1 uncultured Planctomycetaceae bacterium
GCCGCCGGTGGTCCTCCAGTTGCCCAGGATCAGATAGTCCGGGTCGTTCCAGTTGGCCGGACCGTTGAACCGCCCGATGTCGATGGTCTTCCTGGCGGTCTTGTACACGCCTCCCTTGGTCAGCGTGACGCCCAGGTCGTCGCCGACGCGCCATGACTGGCCTCCCACAAGGCCGCCCCATTTCCAGACCTCGGCCATGCCGTACTGGCATAGGTTCAGGACGATGTCGCGGTCGACTTCGGCCATGAGTCTGCACATCTGCACGTAGGGGCGCCTGTGCTCGGGCACCACCTTGTTGGGGTCCTTTCTGAGTTCCTGCATGCGCTTGGTGTAGACCTCGTTGTAGCTGCACCAGTCGTACTTCAGCAGGTCGAAGCCCCACTGTGCGAAGCTTCGTGCATCCTGCTCCTCGTGGCCGTAGGCGCCCTCGAACCTGGCGCAGGTTTGCGGCCCGGGCGAGGTGTAGATTCCCGCCTTGAGCCCGTAGGCATGGATGTGGTCGGTCAGGGCCTTCATGTCCGGGAAGTCCCGTGCGGGCAGGATTCGCCCATCGGCATCGCGGGTGGGCCCGCGCTTGGCATCAGTGTCGAATGGCCTTCCGGAAAACTTGGAAGCTCTGTCGAGGACGATCTTCATGTAGTCGTCGGGTACGCGCATCCAGCAGTCGTCGATCGAGACGTAGCTGTAGCCCACGTCGGCCATGCCGCTGGCGACCATGGCGTCGGCGGCGGCGCGGATGTCCTTGTCCGTCACAAAGCTGTAGTGCGTGTACCAGTCGTTCCAGCCCATCGGCGGCGTGAGGGCGAGCTTGTCGCCCACGACGAGCGTCAGCGTGGCTGAGTCCCGGCCACGGGAGTTCTTCGCGTGCAGCGTAACGGTGTACCCGCCTTTTTTCGCCGGAGTCCTTCCGGTCAGGATTCCCTTCCGCGGGTCAAGCTTGATAGATTCCGGCAAGCCCTCGGCCGAGAACTCGATGGGCCTGTTGCCGGTGGTCGGGACGCGATAGACGATTGGTTTGTCCGGGCGGCATCCGTAGACCTCGGGGCCGTTGATCCGCGGCGCCGCGGGCGCCGGCGGGGTGAGCACCTGCCGTCCGGATACGCGGGCGTCGTAGACGCCCTGTTCATAGCCGGACAGGGGGGCCGTGACAATCACCAAAACCGCGATGAACAATCCGGACTTAAGTTGATTGGCGAGTCGCTTTATCATTGTGTCTCCTGGGACAAAAAGTGGTCAGAAACCGTTTTCGGGATATTTTCGTGGCCGGGATGGCGGTTAATCCCGGCGCGCCGGGACCCGCTCTACCGATTCAAAAGGGTCTCTC